>JBDTWC010000025.1:0-10099 GCA_040006875.1 Acidobacteriota bacterium
GCACCTTCGACGTGCTCGTGCTCTACAACGATGCCGCCCGCACGGCAGCCGGCGGCGACGCGGCGGCACAGACGAGAATCGCCCTGGGTGTCTCGGAAACGAACACGGCCTACGCCAACAGCGGCATCACGGCCCGTCTGCGCCTGGTCGGGGCCGAGCCCGTCGCCTACACCGAGGCCGGCGACCTCAGCACCGACCTGACCCGCCTGCAGAGCACCAGTGATGGCCTGCTCGACGCCGTGCACACCCGACGTAACCAGCTCGGGGCCGACCTGGTGATGCTGGTCGTCGGCAGCACCGCCGGCGGCGCCTGCGGCATCGGCTACGTGATGACCTCGCTGTCGTCGCCGTTTGCGGCCTACGCCTTCACCGTTGCCGCCTACGAGTGCATCAGCCCCAACTACACCTTCGCGCACGAACTCGGCCACAACATGGGCTCGGCCCACGCGCCCGAAGACGGCGCCGGCCAGGGATCGCTCTATCCGTATTCGTTTGGCTACAAGAACCCGTCGAATCTCTTTCGCACGGTGATGGCCTACAACTGCACCAGCGGTTGCCCGCGCGTGCTCTACTTCTCGAACCCCGACGTCAACTACGGCGGCGCCCCGACCGGCACCGCACCGCAGAACCACAACGCGCTCTCGATCAACAGCGCCGCCAGCACCATCGCCAACTGGCGTCAGGCGGTGAGCAGCGGCAGCGCGCCGACCATCACCGCCATCGGCAACGTGACCATCGCGGAAGACTCCACCACCAGTGCGATCGGCTTCACCATCGGCGACGCCGAAACGGCGGCGGCGAGCCTGACGGTGAGCGCGGCCTCGGCCAACCCGACCCTCGTGCCCAACACGGCCGGCGCGCTCGCGCTCGGCGGATCGGGCGCCAGCCGCACGCTGGTGGTCACGCCGGCGCTCAACCAATCGGGCAGCGCGGCGATCACGGTCACGGTCAGCGACGGCACGCTCACCGCGTCGCGCACGTTCACGCTCACGGTCAACGGCGTCAACGACCCACCCACCATCTCGAGCGTCACCGCCAAGACCACCGCGGAAGACACGCCCGTGACGGTGACTTTCACGGTGGCAGATCCCGACACAGCCGTCGGCAGTCTCGTGATGCAGGCCGTGGCGGCGGATCCGACGCTCGTGCCCGCCGGCGGCCTGGTGCCCGGCGGCAGCGGCAGCAGCCGCACGCTCACGATCACGCCCGGCGCGAATCAGTCGGGCACGACCACGATCACGCTGAGCGTGAGCGACGGCACCACCACCGTGCCCACGTCATTCGGCCTCACGGTCACGGCGGTGAGCGACCCGCCCGCGTTTGCTCCCGGCGTGCCGGCGGCGGTGTCGACGCTGATCGGCACGCCGGCCACCTTCGCGGTCACCGTCATCGACCCGGATACGGCCGGCCCGAGCCTGGGTCTCACGGCCGTCACGACCAACGCGGCGCTGCTCACCCCGGGCGGCATCGCCATCACGCCCGGATCGGCCACCGCCACCAGCCGCACCTTCTCGGTCACGCTCACGCCGGTCGGCGGCGCCACCGGCAGCGGCGGCGTGACCTTGAGCGCGAGCGACGGCACCGCGACCGCGACTCGCGGGATCACGCTGTCGGTGTCGGCCACGCCGGCCGCGCCGGATGCCCCGACCGCCATGACGGCCTCAGTGAGCGGCACCGTGCTGTCGTTGTCGTGGACCGCGGCTTCGACCGGCACCCCGGCCGCGAGCTACGAGGTGAGCCTCGGCACCACGACGGGCGCCACCACGCTGCCGGTGCGCACGACCACCGCCACCTCGATGACCGTGCCGCTCACCGCGGCCGCCACCTACTACGCGCGGGTGCGCGCGGTGAACGGCTACGGCACGAGCGCGGCCTCACCTGAAGCGTCAGTCGTCTTCTCCAACAGCGGTCCGATCCCGGGCGTCGTCGCGCGGTTCGGCGCGTGGTTCAACGGCCGCGCCGTGACCCTGAGCTGGACCCCGCCGACGAGCGGCGATCCGGTCACCAGCTACGTGCTCGAGGCCGGCACCGCGCCAGGACGCGCCGACCTCGCCGTGTTGCCGCTCGGCAACGCGCTGTCGTTCGGCGTCGGCGGTATCGGCGACGGCACCTACTGGGTGCGCCTGCGCGCCGCCAATAGCGCGGGCACCGGCCCAGCCACGGAGGACCTCGCGCTGGTCATGCGCGCGTCGGGCGGCTGCGCGGGCCTGCCGCAGGCGCCGCTGTTCACCGGATCCACGGTGGCCGGCAACAACGTCACCTTGACCTGGACGCCGCCGCTCACGGGCAGCGCACCGGTCGGCTACGTGCTGGTCGTCGGCTCGGCGCCCGGCCTGGACGACTGGGGTCTCGTCGAGCTTCCCTCGCCGGCCACGACGGTGAGCGGCATTGTCGCCAGTGCCACCTACTTCGTGCGCATCGGCGCGCGCAGCACCTGCGGGATCGGGTTCCTGTCGGATGAACGGGCGATCGTGGTCGGCCCCACGCCCTAGGCGACGCTGCCCGCGCGACACCCGCGGTAACTCAGCGTGCGGGAAGCACGAAGCGCAGCGGCGCGTGGCCGCGGGCCACGCGCTCACTGTGAGCGTCGTCCACGATCTCGCGGAGCGTGGCGTAGGCCTCCGGCGATCGCGCCTCGAGCACGTCGGGATCGTGCCAGATGAAGGCCACGCCGGTGGCGGGCTCGAGCCACTCCAGGTCGCGCAGGGCATCGGCCAGGGCGTCCCAGTTGAAACCGAATCCGGCTGGGTAGCGGCCGCTCTGATAGAGCGCGTGCATCAGCGTCGGCTTGTCGACGACCGGCGCGCGGTCGAGCGTGGCGACGAACCAGCCGCGGGCGCGCAAGCCAGCGGCGAGGGCCGGCGCACTGAGCACGGCGAGCGGCACGGTCACAAACGCCGAGGCGCGCGCGCGAACGATGCGCTCGATCTGCTCGTCGACGAGCGCCCCTGAAGGACCGGTAGTGGGGGTCATGACGGACGCCGCAGGGGCACGAAAGTCTCGTAGTGGTCGGGCGTGTAGTAGGCCTCGCCGCCCCGGCCGGTGATGAGACGCTGCGGCCCGACCCCGGACAGGCCCTCAGTGCGGATCACCCACTCGGTGTAGTAACCGCGCGGCTGCGCCGGCAGCCGCCGCTCGCGATTGGAAAAGACCGTGCCGTCGTTGCGATGTCCGTCGCGCCCGCCGGCCGCGATGCGCGCGACGGTGGGCCCGAGATCGATGTCTCCCTGGTAGACGAGTCGGCCGCGCTCGTCGAAGACGCGCTGGCCGCGCATCACCAGATCGCCGGCCTTCGCCACGGGTCCTGCCGGCGCCGGATCGGCGGGCGGGCGCGGCCGTGGTTCAGGCGGACGTGCGGACGTGCTCGGCTCGCTGCTCGTCGGCGCGACCGGCACCGACGCCGGCGTGGCCTGCCACGACGACAGGGCGTAGCCGAGGGCCAATAGCAGCACAAGAGCGACGAGCGTGGTCTGGCGCGGCAACTTCCGCATCCTCGGCTACGGCCGGGGTCCTGTCAAGCAGCGCCGCGGGTCGATCACAGCAAGCGCGCGATGCTCAGGCTGTCGACGTAGTGCGCGAGCAACAGGTCGGTCTGGCGCACGGCGCTGTGCAGCAGGTCGTAGTCGAGCGACCGCCGGGCGTCGCCGCAGGCGCGCGCGGTCTCGACCCGCAGCACGTCGTGCGCCATCTGGAGGAACCGCACCAGGCCGCGGGCGGCATCGGCCTGATAGGTGACCCATGCGCCAAACGCCCTGGTGGCGAGGTAGCGACGTACCAACGATCCGGCGTCCGGCCAATGCGGGGCCACGAAGGCGCGGTCGAGTTCGTCGACGTTGGCCGGCGCGGCCGGCCACGTCCACGGCGACTGGCAGGCGCCGGTCACCATCTTCATGGTGCGTCGCTGACGCTCCAGGCGGTAGGGGCCACCGTCCGACCCGCGCTCGGCCGAGGCCACCGTGCCGCCGGCACCCCGTGGCAGCGGCGTGGTCAGCAGCGTGCCGACCACCTCGGCGAGCGTCGTCTCGCCGCCTGGCGTCCACACGACCAGGCGCTCGGCGTAGGCGCGCAGCACGGCCAGCGCTTCAGCCGGCGTGCCGGCGGGCGCGTCCTCGCCCGCCAACGTCTGCACCACCACGCGTTCCCAGGCCGTCAGCGCCTCGAGATCCATCAACACGCTCGGCGTGAGCCGCGGCGGCAGCTCGTCGCGCACGTCGAGCCCTTCGGGCACCCCGCCCCCCGGCACCGCGTCGGGACCGGCCACGATCTCGACCGGCCCCTCGTGATCGAAGAGCATCGCCGCCGCAGTCGGACAGTAGTGCGACAACGACACCCGCACGCCGCGCGCGTCGATCAGGCACACGCGCGGGAAGTGCAGGCAGCTCGCCGGCAGGGCTTCGGATCCGAGCGTGGCGTGCACCGCGCAGTGACGCGAGCCCGCGGCCGCACCCGACCCGGTCGCAGCCTGCGGCACGTGGAACACGCACCCGCCACTGGTCTGGCGCAACGTGCCGGCCAGGCCGGGAGGCGCGAGCGCCGACTCATGCAACCAGATTGGATCGCCGTCGATCGTGCGCACGCGCTCGGCCGTGACCGCCGCATGAATCGCCGTCGCCACTGCGCTTTCGACCGGCAGCGGCCAGCCCGAACGGCAGCACGCGCCGGAGTGGCGGCAGGCGTAGTCCACGTGGCACGACAGCCACAGCGTGGAGGCGGAGGTGGTCACGCTCGCCGTCCTCACGACCGGTAGAGATCGCCACGCAGGTACTTGAGGCCGGAATCGCACACCACGGTCACGACACGCGATCCGGGCGGTAGTGCCTTGGCGCGCTCGAGCGCCATCCACACGTTGGCGCCCGACGAGACGCCACCAAACAGGCCTTCCTCGCGGGCCAGGCGGCGGGCCATGGCAAACGCGTCGTCATCGCTCACGGCCATGGTGGCGTCGGCGAGATCGGCGCGGTAGTTGCCGGGCACGAAGCCGGCGCCGGTGCCTTCGATGCGATGGCCGGTGAACGGCCCGGTGCCGCTCAAGGCGCGGCTCGTCGCCGGCTCACCGGCGATGCACTTCACCCCGGGCACGCGCGCCTCGAACACCTGCGCGTGGCCCGTGAAGACGCCGGCGGTGCCGACCATCATCACGAACTCATCGAGCCGGCCGCCCAATGCGGTGAGCGTCTCCTCCGCCATCTCCCGGTAGCCGCCCGGGTTATCGGGGTTGTTGAACTGATCGGTCCAGAACGTATTGGGCTCGGCCGCGAGCTCGCGCACGCGCGCCAGGCAGGTCTGGAACAGGGCGGGCGTGATCTTGCCGTGCTCACACGGCACCACGTCGAGCTGCGCGCCGAAGGCCCGCATCGTCTGCAGCTTCTCTTCTGCGAAGGCATCGGACGACACGAAGTGGGCCTGGTAGCCGAGCGCCGCGCACACCATTGCGAGCGAGCTGCCCGTGCTGCCGCCGGTGAAGTCCACGACCCGGCCGCCAGGCTGGAGCTGACCGCGCGCCGCCGCGCCGCGCACCATCGACAGCGCCATGCGGTCTTTCATGCTGCCGGTGGGATTGGCCCCTTCCCACTTGACCCAGACCTCCACGCCATTGCCAGGCGAGAGCGTCTCCAGTCGGATGAGCGGCGTCCCGCCGATGTGCATCCCGCGATCCTATCGTGCGCCGCTGGCCCTCGCGATCCGGAACCTGCGCACACAGGCACGGCCCGTCATTCGTTCTCGTCGCCCAGATCGGCGTCGGCTTCGATCTCCACCAGGTAGTCCCGACCGACGAGACCGGCCTCGACCAACGTATTGGCCGGCTGGATGTGTCCGAACCGCTGACCGTGGGCACGGGCCACCGGCTCCCAGTGGTCGACGTGCGACACGAAAATCCTGGTGCGCACCACGTGTTCGAGCCGGCCGCCGAGCGCCTGCAGCGCGCCTTCGATCTTGTCGATCACCGCGTGCGTCTGGGCCGCGGGGTCGGTCCCGCCGATGACCCGCGACCCGTGCGTGGCGGTGGTGCCAGACACATATATGCGCCGCCCCACCCGCGACGCGCGCGCGTAGCCGGCGAGCGGTTCCCACGCCGTGCCGCTGAAGCAGCGCCGCGTGCCGTTCGGCCCCGGGCGTACCTCGTAGGGCGGCGGCAGGGTGTCGAGGTGATGACTCAGATCGCCGGACGCGGTGAGGAACGGCGACTTGCGGTACTCGTCGCCGCAGTCGCCGGGAATCGGCGTGAGCGTGGCGATCGCCGCTTCGAGCTCGACCCGATCGTCGGCCGTGAGCGCGAAGGCGCACAAGCGGGCGTTGTCGTCGAGATGAGCGCGCTCGCCCAGCCGCGCGCCGACGATCACCGCGGCCACACCGGCCTGCTCGATCACGAAGCGCGTCGCCACGTTGGTGATCGACACGTCGTGGCGACGGGCCACCGCCGAGGCCGCGCGGAGCACGCGCTGGAGCGCGGGCCAGCCGCCCACCTCGCCAATGAAGCGGCCGTACTTCATCTGCGACCAGGTGCCGTCGCGGGCCCAGTCCGGCTCGTCCTGGCCGAGCCACTTCTCGCTCAACCAGCCCCCGCACACAGTGCCATAGGCCAGCAGGCCCACGCCGAACTCGGCGCACACCTCGGCCAGCGCGCCGGCGGCGCGGCGATCGAGGAGCGAGCAGCTCACCTGATTCGAGACCACCGGAATGCCGCTGGCCAGCACGACCCGCAGATGCGCGGCATCGACGTTTGTGAGCCCGAGGTGGCGGATGAGGCCTTCACGCTGCAGCTCCTGCAGGTGAAAGAGCGCGTCGAGCCAGGACGGGTCGGCGTAGTTCCAGGCATGGAACTGGAGCAGGTCGATGGTCGAGACGCCGAGGCGCGTGAGCGACCGCTCGATCGCGGCACGCACGGCCGCGGCGCTCACCGGACCCGGCTTCGGCACCCACTTCGTGAACAGCTGCAGGCGATCGGGATCGCCGAGCGCGCGGCAGCGGCCGGCGATGATCTCGGCCGAGCCGTAGTGGTCGGCCATGTCGAACGACGTGAAGCCCGCCGCCAGGTAGGGCGTCATGGCCTGCGCGGCGGCGTCGAGATCGAGCGTGCGGCCGTCGCGCTCCATGTCGGCGATCTGCCACAGGCCGGTGACGACCCGCGAGATCTCGAGATCGGGGGCCAGGCGGCTACGGGCAATCGGCAACACGACACTCACTCCGGCGGCAGCGTCGCGAAGCGGGCGGCGACGTCCACGCCCCGGGCGACGAGCGCCCGCATCTCACGCACGTAGACAATCGTGCCGAGCGCCATCACCACCAGCCACACCGGCGTCGAGCGGAAGTACCACGCCGCGGCCGGCGCGGTCAGATCCTTCCACGTGTGCACTACGAGGAAGAGCGCCAGCACCGCCATGCCCAGCACCGCCACCGGCACCTGTTGCGCGCGCGACGGCAGGACCGTGACCGCGGCGGCGAGCGTGGGGTTGTGCGCCGGCAGGCGCAGCACCGACAGGGCCATCAGCAGGAAGTTCACGAGCATGGCCGTGACCAGGATGTCGACGCCGAGGAAGAAGTCGCCGGCGAAGTGGCTGCCGAGCACGCCCACGCTGGCCATCGCCGCGCTGGCCAGAATGGCGACGTGGGGCGTGCGCCGCGTCGGGTGCACGGCCGACACGGCCTGGGGGAAGATGCCATCTTCCGCCCACGCGAACATGAGGCGCGACACGCCCAGCATCATGGCCGGCAGGTCCTTGATGAGCGCCACGGCGGCGCTCGACACGATCACCACGGTCCAGAACGGCGGCAGCACGAAGCCGAGCAGACCCGGCGCGGTGACATCGTGAGTCTGGGCTTCGGCCGCCACGTACTCCCACGGCACGGCGTGGTACACGGCGGCGGTGAAGAGGAAGTAGAAGACGGCTACCGAGCCGACCGCGATGAAGATGGCGAGCGGCAGATCGCGGCTCGGATGCTTCGCTTCGCCGCCCGCTTGCGCGATCGAGTCGAAGCCGATGAACGACGCGAAGAGCAGCGCCGAGGCCGGCAGCAGCACCTGGCGCAGGGGCGCGCCGGTCAGGAGCGGCAGTGTGCTCCCGGCTGGCAGGCCGAAGCTGGCGCCGGCCTGGCCGCGAGCCGCGAGCGCCTGCAGGAAGTCGGCGTGCGTGTGCGCGAAGCCGGCCACGATCACCACCGCGCCGAGCGCGAAGGTGAGGAACATGAGCGGCACCATCAGCCGCTGGTAGGCCTGCACGCCGCGCACGTTGAGGGCCGCGGCGGCCCACAGGAAGCCGAGTGAGATGGCCAGCCGCACGCCGCTCGAGTCGAGCGAGGCGACGGCGCCGGGCCAGTGCAGCGCGACGCAGATGTCACGCAGGAACGGCGTGATCACGTACGACACCACGCCGATCGCCACACACAGCGCGAACCACTGCGAGAACGAGGCAATGAAGCCCAGGTAGGGTGACAGGGAGCGGCTGGCGTAGACGTAACTGCCGCCCGCGCGCGGCATCGCCGACGACAGAATCGCGTAGGCGAGCCCGGCCAGCACCGCCGGCACGGCGCCGAGCAGGAAGGCGATGAGCACGTTCGGGCCGATGCCGGGCACGTGGCGCTGGATCATGAACGGGATCACGTTCAGCCCCGCCCCGACCATCGAGCAGATGCCGGTGGCGGTGAGGCCGAGCAGACCCATCTCGCGGGCCAGACCCGAGCGGGCGGGCGGCGCGGCGGCCGCGATCGGCGCGCGCGCCGTCATCGCCGTCTGGGCGGTGGCGGAAGGGCCATCGGCGTGCGGCCCGGCGGCGGCGTCATGGCCGCGAACAGCGTGACGTGGTTGTCGATGATCCGCTTCTTCTCGACCTCGTTCACGTCGGTGTTCCACACGTCGCGCTCCGAGGTGCCGCCGAGCACGATGCCGTCATGGCGCGAGGTCATGTGGATGAAGAGGTTGCGCTGCGCTTCGGGAATGTTGAAGCCGCCGCCGGTGCTGTAGTTGACCTCGGCCTGCGCGGGGAACAGCACCAGCAGGCCCTTGAGCGGCATCAGCTCGTCGTCGCCGAAGAGGGCCTTGGCGCCCAGGCCGGTGCAGTTCACGATCACGTTCTCCTGCAGGGCCAGCACGTCGCGCGGACTCTCGAACTTGCGGATCGCGAACTGGCCGCCGAAGGCCAGCACGTCGTCCATCAGCGCCGGCAGATAGATGTTCGGCTCGATGCGCAGCTCGGGCCGTTCGATCGCGTAGGTGGTCGGGAACGGGTGCTCGCCAGGCTGGAGCAGCGTCATCTCGCTGTTCAGGTGTTTGGGCAGCAGCGCGTTCTCGCCGCGGGCCGAGAGCGCCGCCTCGGTCGGCGTGTAGTTGGTACTCCACGAGATGCCGTACCTCGGGCTGGCCATGAACTGCAGCTGCCGGTAGGCGATCTCGGCCGCCTGCACCAGCTGCGTGTTCCACTCGGGCGTGCGCTTGGTCATGTCGACCAGACCCGAGGTCGGCGTCCACGCCGCGAGCGAGAAGTTCGACGTGACATCGGGCGGCACGTTGGCCGCGTAGAGGGTCACCGCGAAGCCGCGGCGCTGCAGTTGCCGAGCGGTGGTGAGCCCGACGACCCCGCTGCCGAGCACGGCGGCGCGTCGCTCGGGATGCGCGAGCGCCAGGTCGGCGGCCATCGCGGCCGTGCCCCACGATAGCGACATGCCCGAGCCGCCATGGCCGTAGTTGTGGATCACGGTCTTCCCCTCGAGCTTGCCGGCCTTGAGCACGAAGCCGCTCGGTCGATGAGGACGCAGGCCCACCGTCGTGCGGATCACGCGGTCGGCCGAGACGCGCGGAATCGGCAGGTAGAGGGGCGGGCGCCGGCCCACGGTCGGCACCGGCAGGTTCGGCGTCGGCATGGCCGGCGGCATCTGCGCGCGCGCCTTCGGGGCGCAGGCCCCGAGGCCCAGACCGGCCACGGCCAGACCGGCATTGCTCAACAGCGTTCGGCGGTTCACGGCGAGTCCTCTCTGCGCGATGGATTACTTGGTGCGGGCCAGATCGACAACGACGTCGTAGTAGTAGCGCACGAAGCGATAGAGCTCGGCTTCGTTGATGCGCTCCTGATCGCTGTGGGCGCCGAAGCCCTTGGGGCCGTCCTCG
>JBDTWC010000026.1:0-10063 GCA_040006875.1 Acidobacteriota bacterium
TCTTGTCGGAGACGTGCGAGATGTCGACCATCATGCCGAGGCGATTGAGTTCGTGGACCACGGACTTGCCGAACTCGGTCAGGCCGTTGTGGGCCGGCTGGTCGGTCGAGGAATCGGCCCAGTCGTTGTTCTTGAAGTGGGTGAGCGTGAGGTAGCGCACGCCGAGCCGGGCATAGTCGCGCAGCGTGCCCAGATCGTTGTCGATCATGTGACCGCCCTCCATGCCCATGAGCGCGGCGATCTTGCGCTCGGCCGCGGCCGCGCGCACCTCGGCGGCGGTGGTCGCGAGCATCAGATCCTTCGGGTGCGTGCGCACCGCTTCGTGCACGCTGTCGATGAGTTGCAGGGCGCGCTTCACGGCGATCGGCCCGGTCACGTCGCTCGGCACCCAGATCGAGAAGAAGAGCGCGTCGAGCCCGCCCTCGCGCATGCGCGGGATGTCGATGTTGCCGTCGGGATGCCGATCCGCGAGGTCGAATGTCTTGTCGAAGAGCAGCCGCTGCGTCGTGTCGTCGTGGCTGTCGACGACGATCGCCTGCGCGTGCACCTCGGCCGGGGTGGTTGCTGCCGCCGGAACTGGTGTGGCTGTCGACGCGGGCGACGAGGACGGCGGGGCCGGGGAGGTGCAGGCCGCGCCGAACGCGATGACGGCCGCGAGCAGAAGGCGAGGGTGAGTGCGCATGCGCGCGATTCTACACGGCGTCGAGCAGTTCCTGCGCGAACGCGATCTCGTCGTCATTTACGAGATGCCCCATACCGGGATAGATGCGCAGTGTCACCACCGCGCCGAGGCGAGTGAACACCGCTGCGCTCTCGCGCACGCGCGCTTCGGGCACGTGCGCGTCGTGGTCGCTACAGCCGAGGAACACCGGCGTGCCGGCGAACTGGCCTGCAGACGGCCAGGTCGTGCCGGGCGGGCCGATCGCGCCGCCGCTGAAGATCACGAGGCCGCCAAACCGCGTGGCCTGGCGCAGAGCGAACTCCGCCGCCAGGCAGGCGCCCTGCGAGAACCCCAGCAACACGATGCGCGATCGCGGCACGCCCGCCCCTGCCACGCGCTCGACCAGAGCCCGCAACACCTCGAGCGCCGACGACAGGTCGGGCTCGTTGCTGCCGAGGTCGGCCATGAAGCTGAACGGATACCAGGTGCGGTTGGCGGCGGCCGGCGCCAGGTAGGTGAGCGCCGGACGGGCCAGGCGCGCGGCCAGCTCCAGGATGTTGGCCGGTCCGGCGTTCCGGCCGTGCACCATGATCACGACTGTGTCGGACGCGCCCAGGGGCGCGCCGGCGATGGCCACCGGTTGGCCTGCGTGCGGAGGCACGATCAGCGGTACTCCACCGGCGCGAGGCCGGCCTCGATCGCGGCCCGCTGCGGCTCTTCCCAGGCCGGCAGCTTGAGACTGCGGCCGAGCGCTTTCAGGTCTTCATCCACGGTGAAGCCAGGCTGGATGGTGGCCACTTCAAACAGCACGCCGCCCGGCTCGCGGAAGTAGATCGACTGGAAGTAGGTGCGGTCGCGCACCTCGGTCACGCTCAGGCCTCGGTGCAGCAATTCCTGACGGAGCCGAAGCTGCTCGTCGGCGGTGGCGATGGCCATGGCCACATGGTGCACGGTGCCGATGCCGTTGACGCCCGGCTCGGCGTCGGCTCGCTCGACCACGTCGATGTAGTGGCCCGGCGCGTTACCCCCCGCCGCCAAGCGCGTGCGGGCTCCGTCCTGGCCGACCACGGCGTAGCCGAGCACGCCGGTCATCAGATCGAGCGTCGGCCCGAGGGCCCGCACCACCATCGTGACGCTGTGCAGGCCGCGCACCGCCTGGCCGGCGCCAACGCCGTTGCCGGTCCAGGGCGCGCGCGCGTCGTCGCTGCCCACGAGCTCGAACCACAGGCCCGATGGATCGATCATCGCGATCGCCTCCTCGCCCATGCGGACACCGGCCGCTTGCGGATCGGCGCCGTACTCCTCGAGCCGCGCGCGCCAGAAAGCGAGTGACGACCGAGGCACCGAAAACGACGTCGTCACCACCTGGCCGGCACCCGGCGCGCCGTCGCGCACGCCGCGCCCGTGATAAGGGAAGGTCGTCCAGATGGTGCCCGGAGCGCCGTGTTCGGTGCCGTAGTAGAAGTGGTAGACGTGGTGGTTGTCGAAGTTGACGGTCTTCTTCACCAGCCGCATGCCGAGCAGGTCGAGGCAGAAGTCGAGATCGGACTGGGCCTCATCGACGGTGGCGGTCACGTGGTGCAGGCCGAGGACGGAATGGACCATCGCCGGATTTTACATGCGCGAGGGTCAGTTGCCAGCGGGCCGTCCGGGCGGCGTGACCGGCTGCATCTGATATTCCTTGGGCGGCTCGGCGCCGAGCAGGTAGCGCACGAAGTAGTCCCAGCGGCGGCGCATCACGTAGGGGCCGTCGATCCCGTAGCCGTGGGGCTGCGACGGCAGCAGGATCAGATCGAAGTCCTTGTTGGCTTTGATCAGAGCTTCCATCACCAGATAGGTGTTCTGCGGCGGCACGTTGTTGTCCATCATGCCGTGCATGATCAGCAGCTTGCCCTTGAGGTTCTTGGCGATCGTCTGATTGGCCTCAGCCTCGTAGGTGTCGCGCGGCTCGTCACCGCCCTGGTGCGCGCCGCCGAGACGGTGCAGCAGCCCCTGGTAGCGTTCGCCCCAGTCGTCTTCGTAGACGCGCTGGTCGTGGTTGCCCGATTCCGAGATGCCGACCTTGAAGAACTCGGGATAGCGGAACATCGCGTCGGCGGTGATGAAGCCGCCGCCCGAATGGCCCCACATGGCCGCGCGGTCGAGGTCGATCCACGGGTTCTTGGCGGCCAGTTCCTTCATGCCGGCCACCTGATCGGGCAGCGTGTTGTCGCGGCCCATGGCGCCGTAGTAGAAGTCATGGAACGACTTGGACCGGCCGGGCGTGCCCATGCCGTCGATCGACACGACGATGAAGCCGAGCTCGGCGAGCGCCTGGTTGTCGCCGCGGGCGGCGCTGAATGCGCGGCTGCCCACGCTGCCGGTCTGCGGTCCCGGATACGCGTAGTTGATGATCGGGTAGTTCTTGGCGGCGTCGAAGTTGGTGGGCCGGAACATCAGGCCGTAGAGGTCGGTCTTGCCGTCACGTGCCTTGACCGTGATCGGCACGGGCGGCTTCCAGCCCGCGGCCACGAGCTTGGTGAGGTCGGCCTTTTCAAGCGGCATGACCAGCCCGCCAGCGGCATCGCGCACCACGACCTCGGGGGCGCGGTCCGGCGTGGACGAGGTGTCAATCACGAACTTGCCCGAGGTCGACATCTGCAGGCCGTGGTTGCCGGCGTCGGGAGTGAGCGACGCGTAGCCCTTTCCGTCGAGGCCGATCCGATAGAGATGGCTGAAGTAGGGATCCTCTTTCGCGTCGCGGCCGTTGGCGGCGAAGAACACGGTGCGCGCCTTTTCGTCGACGCGCACGATCCGGGTCACCGGCCCGGAGCCTGACGTGATCTGGTTCTTGAGCCGTCCGCTGGCCAGATCGTAGAGATACAGGTGACTCCAGTCGTCGCGTTGCGAGTTCCACACGATCTCGTTGCTGGCCCACAGCACGCGCCAGCCGGCCGGCGACTCGAAGTGCGTCTTCTCGGCTTCCGAGAAGACGGTGCGGACCGCCCCGGTCGTCGCGTCGGCGACCCGCACCGTGGCGCTCTTGTGATCGCGCGCGGTCGAGACGAAGGCCAGCTGCGCCGCATCGGGACTCCAGACCATGTCGTTGACCGAGAAATCGTCGCCGAGCATGGCGCGATGGAAGTCGGGCGCCATCGTGAAGCGCACCACGACGGCGCTGTCGGTGTCGATCACGACGCGCTGCAGCATGGCCACGAACTCGTCGCCGGGCAACGGGTACTTCCACGCCTTGAGCACTGGATGGCTGGTCGTGGTCTCGATGAGATACATGTCGCCGACCTGGCGTTCGTCCTGCTGGAACGTGGCGACCTTTTTCGAATCGGGCGACCACAGCACCACCGGCCGGGCCGACGTCTGCCAGCCGGCGTTGTCGGTGGCGTAGCCGAAATTCTCGACCCCGTCGTGCGTGAGCGGCCGCTCGACGCTCGAGGCCAGGTCGCGCACCCACAGGTTCCAGTCCTTGATGAATACGGCGCGCGTGCCGTCTGGCGACACCACGGCGTTCGGGTCGCGGCTGGGCGCGCCGGTGCACGCTGCGCCCGCCACGTCGCAGGTATAGCGCTTCGACGCGAGACTGAAGGTCACGCTGGCGCCATCGGCCGCGAGCTCGATGCTCATGAACGGCAGCTTCTTCGCGTCGACCGGGGTGCCGCTGGCCGCGGCCAGGGCCGTGGCCAGGCGTTCGTGATCGAAGGCGCGCCCGCGCGTCTTCTTCACCGGGTCGACGAGCATGAACTCGACGCCGTCGGCGGTGGTGCTGCGATAGGTGAAGCGATCGTCGGGCAGCCACGTGGCGGCGACGGTGCCGCCGATGACCAGCGGGCCCGTGGCGGCGGCGAGGAAGCGTTCGGCGCGCGCGTAGTCGGCAGCGGTCAGTGCCGGTGGCGCGGTGCTGCCGGCCTGGGCGAAGACCGGCGCCGGCGTGGCGCTGAGCAACATGCCGAGGCACCACGCACCGGCGCCGAGGCGAACACGATCGAGACGCACGTCCATCAGTTGGGCCCTCCGAGACCGGCCCGAAGGGCGCGGCGCAGACAGTGTCGCACACGGCCAGGAGACGCTGACCGGCGGTCCGGCGTGGTCCACGAAAGTCCATTGATCCCCGGTGGGACGAGGCCTAGAATCCGGCCCATGTCGACACCGGCTTCGCTGTCGCGCGCTGCCGCCGCGGTCGCCGCGGCCCTCGTCGTCACCACCGGCCTGCTGTGCGCCGCCTGCTCCGCGCCGCCCGCGACTCCACCGCCCGCTACCGCCACTCCGGCCGCGACGCCCTCGCCCGCGGCCGCGCCCGGCACGCCTGCGCTTGTGCCCGGCTTCGGATCGCACCATCACGACATCGCCACGACCAGCCCGGAGGCGCAGCAGTTCTTCGACCAGGGCATGGTGCTGGTCTTCGGCTTCAACCACGAGGAGGCGGTGCGCTCGTTCACGCGCGCCGCCGAACTCGACCCCAAGGCGGCGATGCCGCACTGGGGCATCGCCTGGGCGCTCGGCCCCAACTACAACCTCGATATCGACGACGACCGCTCGAAGGCCGCCGTCGCCGCCATGCAGACGGCGCTCACGCGCTCGGCCGGCGGACCGGCCAACGAGCGCGCCTACATCGAGACCATGGCGGCGCGGTTCTCATCCGATCCCAAGGCCGACCGGGTGAAGCTTGCGCGGCAGTATGCCGACGGCATGGGCGCGCTGTCGCGCCGCTATCCCGACGACCTCGATGCCGCCACGCTCTACGCCGAGAGCCTGATGAACCTCAACGCCTGGAAGCTGTGGGCGCTCGACGGCGCGCCCGCGCCGCGGACCACGGAGATCGTGACGGTGCTCGAGTCGGTGCTGCGTCGCGATCCGACGCACATCGGCGCCAATCACTACTACATCCACACCGTGGAGGCCTCGGCGACACCCGAGCGCGCGCTGGCCAGCGCCGATCGCCTGACCACGCTGGCCCCGGGCGCGGGCCACCTCGCGCACATGCCGGCGCACATCTACGCACGCACCGGTTTCCACGACGCCGCGGCGCGGGCCAACCTGGCCGGCCTGGCCGCCGATCGTGGCTATTTGAAGACGGCTCCGGCTGACAGCTTCTACGTCCTGGCCTACTTCTCGCACAACCTCCACTTCCTGGCCGACTCCGAGATGATGCAGGGCCGGCTGGCCGCGGCGCGGGCCGCGGCGAAGGAGCTGGCCGAACGGCTCGCACCCCACGCCGCCATGATGCCGATGATCGAGTCGATGATTACCATCCAGACCGCGGTGTTGCTGCGCTTCGGCCAGCACGACGAGATCCTCGCCCTGCCTTCGCCGCCCGCCGATCATCCCGTGGAGGTGGCGTGGTGGCATTTCGCCAGAGGCGTGGCTCTGGCCCGCACCGGTAAGATCGACGCGGCCGTCACCGAGCGCGCCGCCATCGCCGCCGAAGCGCTGCCCGGCGCGGCGCTCTTTGGCGGCACCGGGCTCGAGAGCGCGCGTCACGTGCTGGCGCTGGCCACGCTCGCGCTCGACGCGCGCCTCGCGGCCGCCCGCGCCGCCGCGGCCGACGCGGTGAGGCTGTGGACGCGCGCGGTGGCCGCCGAAGACACGCTGCCCTACGACGAGCCGCCGGTTTTCTTCTATCCCGTGCGCGAATCGCTCGGCGCGGCGCTCTTGAAGGCCGGCAAGCCCGCAGATGCCGAACGGGCGTTCCGTGATGACCTGACCCGGAACCCGCGCAATCCCCGCTCGCTCTTCGGTCTTCACGCCAGCCTCGTGGCGCAGGGTAAAAGCGCCGCTGCGTCGTGGGTGAAGCGCGCCTTCGACGGCGCGTGGCAGCGCGCCGACGCGCCGCTCGTCCTCGAAGCGCTGTAACGCCCCGCGCAACCGCCGGAATTCGGCCAGGCGCCGTGCGCTGCCGATTCCCGGCACGTATGGACCGTGCGTGGTAGTGTTATGCGTTCTGACGCCGCCGCGTACCATTTTTGCGAGTCCCCCCGCGCTGAAGATCGCTCTCGATCGACGCGTGCAGACCTTCGTAGACAATCGTCGAGTCATCGATTGCCCGTTGATGTACGCCAAAGCGGCGCTGCTCATCGGCACGGCCGGGTGGTCGTATTCGGTGCTGGTGTTCGAGGCGCAGACCACGATCACGGCGCTGTGGTCGGGCGGCCTGCTGGCCCTCGCGCTCGTCGGCATCGGCTTCAACGTGCAGCACGATGGCAATCACGGCTCGTTCTCGCGCCGGCCGTGGGTGAATCGGCTGGCCGGTTTCACGCTGGACCTGATCGGCGCCAGTTCGTACTTCTGGAAAGACAAGCACAATCACAACCACCACGTCTTCACCAACATCCCCGGTGAAGACGCCGACATCAATCTCGGGCCGATGGCGCGGCTCAGCGCCGACCACACGTGGTACTGGTGGCATCGCTATCAGCACATCTACCTGTGGCTGCTCTACACCGGAGTGCACCTGCGCTATCTGTACAGCGACCTGCAGCGTCTGGCCCTGGGCAAGAACGACGGCTTGAGCGCCGGCTATCCCAAGGGCATCGACTTGGCGATGCTGATCGCCGGCAAGGTGTTCTTCCTGACCGTGGCCTTCGTGGTGCCGCTCAGCCGCCACGGCGTCGGCCAGGTGTTGACCGGCTACGTGCTGGTGTCGATGGTGATGGGGCTCATTTTCAGTGTCGTGTTCCAGCTCGCCCATTCCGTGGACGTGGTGGAGCATCCGGTCTCGACCGAACTGGCGCACTGTCCCGAATGGGTCGTGCACCAGATCGCGACCACCGCCAACTTCGCCACCAACAGCCGCATCGCCACCTTCTGTCTGGGCGGCCTCAACTACCAGCGCGAGCATCATCTGTTCCCGCGCATCTCGCACGTGCACTACCCGGCCTTATCGCGGGTCGTGCGCGACGTGTGCGCCGAGCACGGCGTGCCGTGCCGCGAGAACCTCACTCTGGGCGACGCGCTGCGCTCGCACTACCGCTTCGTGCGCGACATGGGCGTGAAGCCCGCCTGATCGGTCCGGCGGGTCACGGCGCCGGTCGCGCCACCGCCGTCAGCGCCAGTTCGTGCGTGCCACCGTCGTCGATGCGGAGCGGGGTGGCGACCGCGCGCAGCAGCGCCAGCATCTCGGGCCGCGCCAGCGCGCTGCGCGGCGCGCCGGCCACGGCCACCGCCAGATAGCGATCGCCGGGCGGCAGGCCGCGCACGTCGAAGCGGCCGGCGTCATCCACTTCCGACGTGCCCACCCGCCTGAAGGCGCGCGTCCAGCGCTGGTCGTCGTCCACAAACACCACCACCGCGGGACGGCGCCCGCCGCGCGCGTGATTCCACGACACCGTGCCGCGCACGGCCGACGCGCGATTGGTCATCGTGATGGTGAGCGGCGCGTCGCTCTGGTCGAAGTCGATCGCCTCGTCGGTGACGTCGCGGCCGTTGACCGTGATCGCCTTCAGCCACCACGTGGTGTTGAGACGCGTCGCCGGCGTCACTTCCTGCACGGTGCGCGAGATGATGTCCGGTGCCTGGGCCTCGGCCACCAGGCGGGCTTCGACCGCGCGCACCTGTTGCCGTCCGAACGCGCCGTCCAGGCGGAACGACCCGTCCGAATAGGTGCGCGCCGGCCGGGGCGACGGCGCCCGCGAGGTCTCGGGCGGGCTGAGCGAAACCATCACCGGCAAGTTGAGCGGCTGCCCGGCGTCGTCCACCACGTGGCCGCGCACGGTGGCGCCGGCGCGCAACGGCACGCTCACGCCGCCCACGTCGCTGCCGGCAAGATCGACGACTGCGGCGCCGTAGAACTGCACGTCGCCCTGGGTCTGGACGTAGCGCGCCGTCACTTGGTACGACCCCGGCGCCAGACGCGTCAACTCGAAGCTGCCGTCGTCACGCACGCGCGCCGCGCGGGTGAACAAGCCATCGAGCCGCTGCGGCGCCACCGCCGACAGAGCCACCGTGACGCCGCGGGCTGACGACTGCGGCGGCAGTTCGACCGTGCCGCGCACTGTGGCCAGACGCACCGGCACGAGCGCGAAGGCGACGCCGGCCGTGTCGCGTCCGGGCACGACGCGCACCGCTCGCGCGTCGCCGAGCACCGGCGTGCCGGGATAGTAGGTGGTGGAGTAGCCATCGCGCGCCGCCGCGCTCTCCGCCGGCGGCTCGGCCACGAAGCGATTTGGCCGCGCCCCCACCACGTAGTCGCCGGGCGCGAGGCCCCACACGCGAAAGGCGCCGGTGTCGTCGGTCGTGGGCGTGAGCGACATCGAGGTCGAGCGCACGCCGCCGGCGCGGTCGCCCGGATCGCGGCGCAGCACCTCGATCTCCACGCCCGTGGCCGGCTCGCCGAACTCGTCCAGCACGCGTCCGGCGACGACGCCGCCGCGGAAGAGCGCGATGCGCACGCCCTGGATGCGCTGCCCCTCGGCCACGACCTGCCACTCGAGATCCTGCAGCTCGCCGTTCCACACGTTGTCGTAGTCGAAGTAGCCGGATTGCGCCGCCGTGACCTGAACGCGGCCGGCCGGCACGCCCGTGAACTCGAAGAGCCCGTTGGCGTCAGACGCGGTGGCGACGACGCGTGTGTCCTCGCGGTCGGGGTCTTCGATGAGCAGCGACACCGCGGCGCGCCGGATCGGGCCACCGGTCGTGCCGTCGACGACCACGCCGCGGATCAGGGCGCTGCCGGTGCGGCGGGCCGGCGTGTCGCGGGCCGGACGCTGCGCGGCCGGAGCCGCGACCGTGGCGGGCGCCGACGACAGCGCGTGTGGCGGCCCCGGCGCCAGCGCCCACAGACCCAGCAGCGTCAGCGCCAGCACCGGCAGGGGCCCGCGCGCGAACTCCGATTCAGCCATCACCCGTCGCGCCCCACATCGGACTCGTCTCCCGCAGTCTAGACCCAGATCGTCCTGTCCCGCGGCGCCGAGGGCCTGGGCGCCCGTGGCTAGAATGCCGGTTCGGTCGTCGGGAGACCGGAGGGCTGCGGACCAGCGTATGATTCTACAGAGACGTAAGCATGTATCGGCCTTCTGGATGCGGTCGGCCGGTCGGGGAGCAATGGCGATGACGGTGCGCTTGATACAGTCGGTCGTGGCAGGTGCGGTCATCGCGGTCGGTGCGACGTTGCCGGTCGCCGGGCAGGCCCCCGCGGGCGCCGCCGTGTTCACAGCGGCCCAGGCCGACGCCGGCAAGGCGCACTTCCAGACCACGTGCTCGCCCTGTCACGGCGCCGACCTCGGCGGCGCCGACGCGCCCGCCCTCGCCGGCGTTGACTTCGCTAAGGCGTGGAGCACTCAGACCACCAGTGACCTCTTCAAGTATGTGCAGGGGATGCCGCCGGGCGGAACGCCGCTGCCCGACGACGAGAACCTCACTGTCGTCGCGTTCATCCTGCAGCAGAACGGCGCCGTGGCGGGAGCCACGCCGCTG
>JBDTWC010000027.1:0-10034 GCA_040006875.1 Acidobacteriota bacterium
CAGCCTGCCCGTGAGCCTCTACGGCCATCACCTGGAACGGCACTACGGCTTATCGGTGCAGGGGTGGACGTCGTGGGCCTGGGACTGGACCAAGGGCGAGCTGCTCAGCCTGGTCGTCGCGACCCTGCTGCTGTGGGGGCTCTATGCCTGGTTGCGACGCAGCCCCACGCGGTGGTGGCTCTACGGATGGCTGGCGTCGATTCCCGTGGCGCTGCTGCTCATCCTGATCGGGCCGGTGTTCATCGCACCGCTCTTCAACACCTTCACGCCGCTCGAGACCACGCAGCCGCAACTGCTTCCCGCGCTCGAGCAGGTGATGCAGCGCGGCGGTCTGTCGATCGAGCGCGCCCGCATGTTCGAGATGCAGGCCAGCGACAAGGTCACCACCTACAACGCCTACGTGACCGGCATCGGCGCCAGCAAGCGCGTGGTGGTGTGGGACAACACGGCCCGCGACCTCACGATTCCCGAGACGATGTTCGTGTTCGCGCACGAGCAGGGCCACTACGTGCTGCAGCACATCTGGCTGTTGCTCGGCTTCGCGATCGCGGGGCTGCTGGCGCAGCTCTATCTGGCGCACCGGCTGCTGCACGGCGTGCTGCTGCGCTACGGCGCGCGGTGGGGCGTGCGCAGCCTGAGCGATTGGGCGTCGCTGCCGGTGCTGCTGCTGCTTTTCACCGTGTTCTCGGTGGCGACGCAGCCGCTGTCGGCCGGCGTGTCGCGCTACTTCGAGCATCAGGCCGACATCTACGGGCTCGAGGCCATTCACGGGCTCACCCCAGACTCGCCGCAGGTGGCGGCGCACGCCTTCCAGAAGCTGGGCGAGAAGGGCCTCGTGTATCCGTCGCCCAATCCCTGGTTCGTGTTCTGGGCGTTCGATCATCCGCCGGTGGACGAGCGCCTCGGCTTCGCGCTCGCCTATCGCCCGTGGGACACGGGGCGGGCCGCGCGCTACCTGCCCTGACGGCGGCGCGGCGGCAGTTCTACCGCATCACGTCGCTGCAGTTCCGGTAGCCGAAGGCGCGGCTCCCGGTTCTACAGGCGTTGCACCAGCCGGCACGCGGGTCGTCCACGGCGGTTGCGTCCGACCCGTCAGAGGCAGCCGCAGGGGCGGCATCGAACGAAGCGGGATACGGCAGGAACACGTGCTGGCGGCTGTTGCGCCCGGAGCATTCCACGCAGCTGCGCCACGCGCCGTCGGGCGAGGTGACCGTCTCGCGCACGTCGGTGGAACAGGTGACACACGGCGTGCGCCGCACCGGCGCCGTGTGCCGCACCACCGATGTGGGCGTGCCCAGGCTGCCGGTGTTCGTCATCAGGTGGGCCGCTGCACCTTCGGCCGTGAGCAGCACGTCGCCGGTGCGGCTCGTGAACTTGACCAGCACCTTGCCTTCGCCGGTCTGCCCGGTGATGCGCCCCAAGCCCCATTCAGGTTTCGAACGGTGCCGTACGAGGTCTCCGGGTTTGAACATCCGTTTATCGTACACCGTGGGCGCGACGGGTGCCGCTCTGGCCTTCGCGCCGCGCGCGCCAGCCCGGCGAAAACCCGAGCCTTCCGGCGCGCGTTGACGGTAGACTGTTATTCCTTGTCGAGCAACGATTCGCGCACTGCGGGCCCTCACGACGTCGACAAGGTGGTGGTGCTCGACCTCGATCGGCAGTGCATCACCCGGATCGCCGCCGGCGATCAGACGGGGCTCGCCGACCTCTACGACCGCCATGCCACCGCCGTCTATTCGCTGGCGCTGCGCATCGTGAAGCGGCCGCAAGACGCCGAAGACGTCACCCAGCAGGTCTTCACGCAGGCCTGGAGAACGGCGGCGCGCTACGACCACGGGCGCGGCGTGGTGGCGGCCTGGCTGCTCATGATGTCGCGCTCGCGCGCCCTCGATTGCCTGCGGCGGCGCACGGCGGCGCGCGATAGCTCGAGCGACGACGCGGTCATGGCGGCAATCCCGGATCCCGGCCCGAGCGTAGAGTACGTAGTGGCCACGAAACAACAGGTGACGCGCGCCCAGACCGCTCTCGACGCGTTGCCGCCCGAGCAGCGCGAAGCGGTCGAGCTTGCCTACTACGGGGGCCTGACCCAGAGCGAGATCGCGGAGCGCACGTCGACCCCGCTCGGCACGGTGAAGTCGCGGGTTCGCAGTGCGCTGCAGGCTCTGCGCGCGGCCATGGGCGGATCCGGTCTGCACGCTGGTGAGCAGTCATGACGGACGATCCGCAGGACCTGCCGGTACTCGACGCGCTCGGACGCGCGGTGCCGCAAGTGGCGCCGCCGGCGGAGCTGCGTGCCCGCGTCTTGGCGGCGGCAACTGCGGCGGCGCAGGAAGACGCCCCCGCGGTCGTGGCCCGGCCCACGCCCACGCCCGCGCCCGCGCGCGTCGCGGAACCCGACCGGCCAGGCTCCAGCTCGAGCCGCTGGCCGTGGCTGCTGGCGGCGGCCGCGGCCCTCATCGCCGTATTCAGCTCGCTCGGCTGGGTCGGTGCGCGCCGTGAAGTCGAGCGCCTGCACACGACCATCGCCGAACTGCGGACCAACGCCACGGCGCTGCTCGCCGTGCGCGCCGACTTCGATCGCGCGCAGAGCGCGAGTCAGCGGGTGCTGGCGATTCTGAGCGCGGAAGACGTGCACTACACCGCGCTCGGCGGCCAGCCCCCGACGCCTGGTGCGCGTGGGCGGGTCTACATGAGCCCGACGCGTGGCCTGCTGATGGCCGCGGATGCGCTGCCTGCGCTGCCCGCCGGACGCACCTATCAACTGTGGACGATCGTGGCCGGCCAGCCGGTGAGCCACGGCGTGTTCGATCCCGAAGCGAACGGACGCGCGCAGGTCATCGCCGACGCGCCGCCCGGTGCTGCGCAGGCATTTGCAGTGACCGTTGAACCCGCGGGTGGCGTGCCAGCCCCGACCGGTCCGAAGGTGCTGCTCGGCGTTCCCGCCCTTTAGACGCACGTTCCGCAGCCCGCGGTTCACGGGCCTTCCCGCGCACGACCCACAGCCCTTCAGCGCAATCCGAACCGTAGCTCCGGGCGTAGTCCACATGTGCGCCGACATCACGGCGCCAGGAGGACAGCATGTCTCGTTCAGCTATTCGCGCCGCATTCGCGTGCGCGCTCGTCGTCGCCACCGCATCACTCAGCACCGCCCAGATGTCGAATGAAAAGCACGTCATGGTCGGCGGCGCCGCGATGTATCCGTCGAAGGACATCATCGACAACGCGGTCAACTCGAAGGATCACACGACGCTCGTGGCCGCGGTCAAGGCCGCCGGCCTGGTCGACACGCTGAAGGGGCCTGGCCCGTTCACGGTGTTCGCGCCGACCAACGAGGCGTTTGCGAAGCTGCCCGCCGGCACCGTCGACACGCTGCTCAAGCCCGAGAACAAGGCGATGCTCACGAACATTCTCACCTATCACGTGGTGGCCGGTAAGCACGACGCCAAGTCGCTGATGGACATGGCCAAGATGCACAACGGCATGACGACGCTCAAGACGGTGAGCGGCGGCGAGCTGACGGTGATGGTGCACGGCAAGGGCTTGGCGCTCAAGGACGAAAAGGGCGGGATGGCCGACATCACCATCGCCGACGTGTTCCAGTCGAACGGCGTGATCCACGTGATCTCGTCGGTCGCGATGCCCAAGTAGGCGGCCAGCCGTCGTTTTTGCCGGGCTCAGCTCCCGCTTCTGATCTCTCGCCGCTCCGGACGCCCTCGCCCGGGGCGGCGCGCTCTCCCCCTCCGACCGGCATTGCTCCTACAATGCCGCATGCGCTTCACTGCTTCTCGCCTTCGGCTCGGCCTGCTCGTCGTCGCGGCCGCACTCGCCACTCCCGCCATTCACGCTCAGGCCCCGGCGACCAAGGTCACCGCGATCACCGGCGCCACGCTGATCGACGGCAACGGCGGCGCCCCCGTGCCCGATGCGGTGGTCGTCGTGACCGGCGATCGGATCACGGCCGCGGGTCCGCGGTCGTCGGTGCCGGTGCCGGCGGGCGCCACCGTGATCGATGCCGCGGGGCAATTCGTGGTGCCTGGCTTCTTCGACACCAACGTGCATCTGTCGCTCTACGGCGGCATCAACGACCGCTACGAAACGTTGGTGCGCTACAACAGCCGCCAGCCGGAGATCGTGCTCGAAGCGGCGCAGATGCAGTTGAAGCACGGCATCACCACCGTGCGCGACAGCTACGGCGTGCTGCCGCCGCTGGTCGAAACGCGCGATCGCATCGCCCGCGGCCAGGCGGTGGGCGCGCGCATCCTCGCCGCCGGCAACATCGTGGGCTGGGGCGGGCCGTATTCGGTGTCGTTCAGCCTGATCAAGGAAGCCGGGCTCACGATGTTCCAGGAGCAGATGAACGACCAGATCTCACAGGGCGCCGGCGAAGATCTCGTCGACATGACGCCCGACGAGCTGCGCGTTGCCATCAACGCCTATCTCGACAAGGGCCCCGACTTCATCAAGTACGGCGGCACCGCGCATTTCGCCCGGCCGTCGTTCATCGGCTTCTCGCCTGAAGCGCAGCGCGTGATGGTCGAGGAAGCGCACAAGCGCGGCAAGAAGGCCGAGACTCATGCCACGACGCCCGACGGACTGCGTCTGGCCCTCGAGGCCGGCATCGACGGCATCCAGCATCCCGAGATGCTCGGTCCGCGCGAGCTGCCCGAGGCACTCGTCCGCCTCATCGTCGACCGGAAGATCTCGTGCAACATGCTGGTGAGCTCGATGACCGGCGATGCCTGGACCAAGCACGTCAAGGAGCGCGAGGCGGCGCAGAAGAAGCTGAGCGACGACGCCGCCCAGGGCCCGGCGCGAACCAAGACCTCGGCCGAGGTGCGCAAGGACGCGGCCGACACCGGCGAAGAGCTGGAGATGCGGCGCACGAACGCGAAGACGCTGATCGCCGCCGGGGCCATGGTGACGGTGGGCACCGACAGCTACTGGGCCGCCGCGGCGGAGCTGTCGCGCACGCCCAAGCCCGAGAACCAGGATCACGGCATGGGCACGATCATCGCCATCGAGGGCCTGGTCGAACTCGGCATGACGCCGCTGCAGGCGATCACCGCCGCCACCCGCAACGGCGCCGCGGCGTCCGGGCGCAGCGCCGACCTGGGCACGATCGAGAAGGGCAAGCTCGCCGACCTGCTCGTGCTTGGCGCCAACCCCCTGACCGAGATCAAGAACATCCGCCAGATTCGCGTGCTGATGGCTAACGGCGCGGTGGTGAACCGCGACAGCCTGCCGCAGGTGCGGGTGCTGTCGCGCGCGCCGGTGGTCGGGTCGAAGTAGTCGCGCGGCTTAATGCAGCGGCGGTGCGCGCCGTGCCTGTGACTGGCCCCGGTCACAGCGGTTGTGTCGGTGACAGGCCCGGCTAGGCGGGAACCCGCACCGACCCGCGCGTGCCGTCCCACGACACCTCGGCGCCGTAGCCCTTGGCCATGCGGGCGAAGTCGGCCACGATGCGCTCGCCATCGGCGCGGCTGGCCATCACCGGTGTGCCGCGGTCGTGCACGGGACGCTCCATTCCCAGCGTCACCGGATGCACGGTGATGCCGGTGAGGCGGTCGCCGTCCCAGGTGAGCGTGGGCACGATCGTCTCCCACAACTGACGTCCACCGCGCAGCGGGATCTTGTCGACCACCGCACTCGGCGGCGTGCTCAGCGGATCGAGCCCGTAGGCCTCATACGAGTCGGCGCCCAGCGCTTCGAAGGTGTGGTACTGGAAGAAGAAGTCGCCGAGGCCGTAGAAGATCGGCTTGCCCTTGTAGATCTCCATCCCGGCCGTGTAGTGGCTGCCGTGGATGGCGAACACGTCGGCGCCGGCGTCGATGGCGGCATGGGCCAAAGTCGGCAGGAACGGATCCGGTGTGGTCAGGTCGCGATAGATCTCGTGCGCGTGGATTGACACGACCACCGTGCGCGCATTGGGCCGCGCCGCCGCAATGGCGTCGGCGATGCGCTTCACGTCGGCCGGATGCGGCTCGCTGATCAGATCGGGGGTCGGCCCCGCCACGAAACGCGTGCCCATGAACGACACGCCAGGCGGCGGCGCGAACGCTGCGCCGGTGAGCTGCACCGGGGCCAGGGCGTCGGCGGTGGCCTTCACGGCGTCGAGCATGGCCTGGGGCAGTTGGTACTGGCGCACCAGGCGCATCGTGTTGGTGCCGGGCACGCCCGGATAGTCGCCGCGCTCGAGCACGGCGGGCGCGTGGGCCGCCACCGTCGACGCGCAGCCGATGAGGGCCACGCGGCCGCCGGCGGTGTCGGCGTAACGGGGCGCGGCCGCTTCCTGCAGGTTCGTGCCGGTGCCCGCCGCCACGATGCCGACGCGCGACAAGTGGCGCAGCGTGGCTGAGACGCCGCCGGTGCCGTAGTCGAGCGTGTGGTTGTTGGAGGTGGCCATTACGTCGTACCCGAGCCAGCGCAGCTCGTCCGCCATGTAGGGGCGCACCACCGAGCTGAGCGACCGGCCAGCCGCTGACGGCACGCCCTCGTCGCGCGCGGCGACCACGAGCTCGCAGTTACCGAAGGTGCAGTCGGCGCTGGTCAGCAGCGAACGGACGGCGAGGAACCCAGGCTCGGTCAGGCTCGACACCCGCCGCGTCAGGATGACGTCGCCGGTGAGCGTCATGGTGAGGCTGCGCGTCGCCTGCAAACGCAGGCCGCCGTTGGCGCGGGCCTCGGCGCGCCTGGCGCGAGCGGCCACGGCGCCCCCGGCGAGTAACTGGGTGGACTGATGGAGGAAGCGTCGGCGGTTCATGTGCCGCCGATTGTAGCGGGAACGTCCGGCGGCGCGGGCGAGAGGGTCAAGGCCCACACCGACTTGTCGCAAAATCAGCATCGGCTTCAAAGGGGGCGGTGCCTGACCCCGGGCCGCCAGGCGAGTCGGCGGTGCCTGACCCCACGCCGACTCCCACGCCAACTTGTCGCAGAAACAGCGTCAGCTTAAGAAGTGGCGGTGCCAGACCCCGGGTCGCCCCGGGGCCGCTACGTCGCCGCCGGGTCGGCGAGGTCGGCCAGGTCGGCGTCGTCCACAAACACCAGCGATTCCGAGTTCACGCAGTGCCGCTGACCAGTAGGACGCGGTCCGTCGGAAAACACGTGACCCAAGTGGCCGTCGCAGCGCGCGCACAGAATCTCGACGCGCATCATGCCGTAGGCGGTGTCGGTTTCGGTGAGCACGTTCTCGTCGGCGATCGGTTGGAAGAAGCTGGGCCACCCGGTGCCCGACTCGAACTTCGCGTGCGACGAGAACAGCGGCAGACTGCAGCACACGCAGGCGTAGACGCCGTCGAGCTTGTTGTCGAGCAAGGTGCCGCAGAACGCGCGTTCGGTGCCCTGCCCGCGGGCCACACGGAACTGGTCCGGAGTGAGCTGTGCGCGCCACTCGGCGTCGCTCTTCTCCACGCGCGACACGGCCATCGGACCGACCAACTCGCCCTGACGATTGAACACCTTCACCGACACTTTGGCTGTGGACATACGCTCCTATGATGCCGCGGCAGCGGCCTGCGGTTCCTGGGACGCTGACGCACCGGTGGCCGATGCTGCCATGCGAGTACTGCGGCTGTGCCAGCCGCCGGTTACATGGAGTGACATCGCGGACTACAATCCGGCGTGGCCATTCCGAAGCTGCTCACGGCAGGGGAGGCGTTCGAGGATCTCGTCTTCTTCGGGCTCGAACGGCTGCCGGCGGCCGGGGAAGAGGTCAAGACCAACACCTTCCACGCCACCATCGGCGGCGGCGCCGTGATCACGGCCGTGGGCGCGGCCCGGCTCGGGGTCGCCACGTCGGTGACCAGTGGACTCAGCGACGCAGCGGTCGCCCGTCTGCGCCGCGAGCGCGTCCGCGTCCACAACCTCAAGCACAAGGGCGAGGCGCACGCGGTCACGGCCGCGCTCTCTACCAGCACCGACCGCACCTTCGTCACCTTCAACGGCGTCAACGCCGTGCTCGAGCCGCGTCTCCTCGACGCCTTGGCGGCGCCAACCGCCACGCACTTGCACGTCGCCCACTGCCCCACCGACATCGAGGCGTGGACCGCGCTCGTCAAGCGACTCAGGCGCCGCGGCCTGACCGTATCGTGGGACTTCGGCTGGAGCGCCGCCTTGGCCACACGCCCTGAGTTGCCGGCCCTGATCGACGCGCTCGACTTCGTGTTCCTCAACGAGCTCGAGGCGCCGCTCTACACCGGCGCGCCGACGCTCGATGATGCCTATCCGGCGTTGCGCGCTTACAACTCGGCGGTGATCGTGAAACTCGGCGCCGACGGCAGCCGCTGGCTTCGTTCCGACGGCGATGTCGTGATGCCCGCCTCGCGCGTCGACGCCGTGGACACAACCGGTGCCGGCGATGCCTTCAACGCCGGCTTCCTGGCCGCGTGGCTGCGCGGGTCACAGCCGGCCGTGTGCCTCGCCACCGGCAACGTGGTCGGCGGCGCCTCGACCCGCGCCGCCGGTGGCCTTGACGCGTTGCCGCTGGCGGCAAAACTACCGGCGTTGCTCCGTCCGACCGCACAACGTGGCGCGGTGCCGACTCCGGCGCGTCGGGCCTCAGCCGCTCGACCGGCGGGGTCCGCAACGCGCCGGGGCACGCGACGCGCGGCACCGACGGCACGGAGGGCGTCGTGAAGCTGGCCATCATCGGCGGCGCCGGCGTGCGCGTGCCGCTCCTGGTCGGCGGTTTCGCCCGCTCCACGCTGGCCGTCGATCGGATCGACCTCTATGACCTCGATCAGTCGCGCCTGGCCGTGATCGCCGACCTCGCCTCGCGCCTGGCGCACGGCGTGCCCGTGACTGCGCACGCCTCGGCCGAGCCGTGCATCGACGGCGCCGACTTCGTCATCACCAGCATCCGCGTCGGCGGCAGCGCGCAGCGCGCCCACGACGAAGCCATCACCATCGCCCACGGCGTCGTCGGCCAGGAAACGGTGGGCCCGGCGGGCTTCGCCATGGCGGCGCGCACGATTCCGCCCATGGTCGCCTACGGGCAACTGGTGTCGCGGCTCGCACCCGCCGCCTGGTTGGTCAACTTCAGCAACCCCGTGAGCGTGGTCTCCCAGGCCGTGCACCAGCACTCCGACGCGCGCATCATCGGCATCTGCGACACGCCCACGGAAACCTACGAGGACGCCGCGCATGCGCTCGGACTGCCGCCGGCGGCGTGCGACTACGACTACTTCGGGCTGAATCATCTCGGCTGGCTGCGCGAGGTGTCGTTCCAGGGCGAACCGCAGATGGCGCGCCTGTGGGACGACCAGGCGCGGCTCGATGCGGTCTATCGCACGCCGCTCTTCGAGCCCGAGCGGCTCCGCGCGATGCGGCTGCTGCCGACCGAGTATCTCTACTACTACTACCGGCCGGAGGTCGCGCTCGAGCACCTGCGCCGCGCCGGTACCAGTCGCGGGCAGGTGGTGGCGGCACTCACGCAGCAGTTCTTCGCCGATCTGGCCACGGGCGAACGGGATCCGGTGGCCCGCTATCAGCACTACCTGGCGGCACGCGATGCCAGCTACATGCAGCTCGAGTCCGGCACCACCACGCCGCGCATCAAGCCCGATTGGGCCGAGCTCAGCGGCTACGACAGGATCGCGCTCATGACCATCTCGGCCATCGCCGGCAACACCGGCGCGGTGCTCCCGCTCGATGTCGCCAATCACGGCATCCTGCCGTTCCTCGACGACGACGACATCATCGAGACGCCGTGCCTGGTCGACGAGCGGGGCCCGCACCCGCGGCCCGTGGCGCCCGTGCCGCACCACGCCCGAGCGCTCATCGCCTGCGTGAAGGAGTACGAGCGGGCCACCATCACCGCGGCTCTCAGTGGCGCGCGCGACGACCGCATCGATGCGCTCGCCCTGAACCCGCTCGTGCACTCGCGGCCCTTGGCCGAGCAGCTCGTGGACGCCCTGTTTCCGGCATGACGACGCCCGACCGTCGGTCGGTGGCGGGCACCGCCGCGCCCGCGCCGTCGCTCGATCGCGCGATGGGCCTGCTGCAGGCCACCGCCACCAACGTGATCAGCATGGTGGGCG
>JBDTWC010000028.1:0-9982 GCA_040006875.1 Acidobacteriota bacterium
GCAACTACTCGCAGTGCGACTCGCTGCTCATCGGCGACCGCTGCGGCGCGCACACCTTCCCGTATCTCGAGATCAAGAACACCACGGCCAAGGTCGAGCACGAGGCCTCGACCTCGAAGATCGGCGAAGACCAGATGTTCTACTGCGAGTCGCGGGGCATCTCGAAGGAAGACGCGATCAACATGATCGTGAGCGGCTTCTGCAAGGAAGTGTTCCGCGAGCTCCCGATGGAGTTCGCCGTCGAAGCGCAGAAGCTGCTGAGCGTGTCACTCGAAGGGTCAGTGGGTTAGGACGATGGCGATGCTTGAGATCAAGGGACTGACGGCGAAGGTGGAGGGCAAGGACATCCTCCATGGGATCGATTTGACGGTGCAGGCGGGCGAAGTGCACGCCATCATGGGACCGAACGGCTCGGGCAAGAGCACCCTGGCGCGGGTGCTGGCCGGGCATCCCGGCTACGAGGTCACCGGCGGCCAGGTGTTCTATAACGGCGTCGATCTGCTCGCACTGCCCGCCGACGAACGGGCCCGCAAGGGCGTGTTCATGGCCTTCCAGTACCCGGTCGAGATCCCGGGCGTGAACAACGCCTACTTCCTGAAGGCGGCGCTCAACGCCAAGCGCAAGGAGCAGGGCGAAGAGGAACTCGACGCCATCGACTTCATGGCCTTGGTGAAGGGCGAAGCAAAGCGCCTGCAGATGGACGAGAGCATGCTGCAGCGCGCCGTCAATGAAGGCTTCTCGGGCGGCGAGAAGAAGCGCAACGAGATCTTCCACATGGCCGTACTGCAGCCCAAGCTGGCGATTCTCGACGAAACCGATTCGGGCCTCGACATCGACGCGCTGCGGGTGGTGTCGGAAGGCGTCAACGCGCTGCGCAGCCCCGAGCGCGCGTTCATCGTGGTCACGCACTACCAGCGGCTCCTCGACTACATCGTGCCCGACCACGTGCACGTGCTCAGCGAAGGGCGGATCGTGCGCTCGGGCGGGCGTGACCTGGCGCTTGAACTCGAAGCCAAGGGCTACGGCTGGATCGAGGCGGCCCCGGCCGGAGCGCGCAAGTGATGACGACTGTGTCTGGCATCGACTGGGTGCGCGCCGGACAGGCCGCGCTGGGTACGCGCGCGCCGGAATGGCTGGCGCACCATCGCCGCACCGCGCTCGAGGCGTTCGAGGCGGCCGGGTTCCCCTCGACGCGTCAGGAAGCGTGGCGGTTCACCAACACCGCGCCGATCGCGGCTTTGTCGTTTGCGCTCGCGGCACCCGACGCCGACGACGCCGAGGCGGTCGTGCTGGCCCACGAACTGCGCGAGAGCGCCGCTACCGCCGTGGTGCTGAACGGCTGCTTCGACGAGACCCTGTCGTCCTACGGCGCGCTGCCGCTGGGCGTGGTCGTAGAAGCACTCGCGGCCAGCTTCGACACCGACGACTCTTCGGCGCGCGACCTGGCCCTGGCCCTCGACGCCACCGGCCACCCGTTCGCGCTGCTCAACGGCGCCTTCCTCGAAGACGGGGTGCACGTGCGCGTGCCCGAAGGCGCGGTGCTCACCGCGCCGATTCACGTGCTCGTCGTCACCATGCCCGGCGCTGAGCCGGTAATGGCCCATCCGCGGATCGTGATCGAAGCTGGCGCGCAGAGCCAGGCCTCGGTGATCCTCTCGTTCGTCGGCGGTGGCGAGGTGCCGTACCTGTGCAACGTGGTCACCCAGGTGTCGGTCGCCGAGAGCGCCGTGCTCGAGCTCGTGATCGACCAGCGCGAGTCGGCGCACGCCTTCCACGTGCATCGCCTCCATGCCGAGGTGGCCGCGTCGGGCATCCTGCACTCACGCGCCGTGTCGCTCGGCGGCCGGATCGTGCGCAACGACCTCGAGGCCGTGCTCGCGGGCGAAGGCGGTCATGCCACCCTCGATGGCGTCTACGTGGCCGACGGCCATCAGCTCATCGACAACCACACCTCGATCGACCATGCGGTCGCCCACTGCACCAGCCACGAGCTCTACAAGGGCATTCTGGCCGGCCATGCACGGGCGGTGTTCAACGGCCGCATCCTGGTGCGAGAAGACGCGCAGAAGACCGACGCCAAGCAGACCAACCGGGCGCTGCTGCTCTCGGACGACGCGCAGGTCAACTCGAACCCCCAGCTCGAGATTTTCGCCGACGACGTGAAGTGCACGCACGGCGCGGCCGTGGGGCAGCTCGACGAAGAGGCGCTCTTCTACCTGCAGGCCCGCGGGCTGACCCCGACCGAAGCACGCGATCTGCTGCTCCATGCCTTCGCCGGCGAGGTGCTCGGCGAGATCTCCACCGCCGAGCTGCGCGAGGTGCTGGAGGAGCTGCTCTTCAGCCGCTTGTCGCACTACATCGCGTAGAGCATGGTGATGGCCACTACCTCCTCGTCACCCGCCGTGACCGCCGACGCCGTGGCGCGCCTGCGTGAGGAGTTCCCGATCCTGGCGGTGCGGGTGCATGGGCATCGCCTGGCCTATCTCGACAACGCCGCCACCACGCAGAAGCCGCGTGAGGTGCTGGCCGCGATCGCCTCGTACTACGAAACGGCGAACGCCAACGTGCACCGCGGCGTGCACCTGCTGTCGGAGCGAGCCACGGCCGCGTTCGAGGCGGCGCGGGCGGACGTGGCCGCCTTCTTCAACGCCGCGCACGCGCACGAGATCGTGTTCACCCGGAACGCTACCGAGAGCATCAACCTGGTGGCGCAGAGCTGGGGCGGCGCCAATTTGCAGGCCGGCGACGAGGTGCTCATCTCGGCCATGGAGCACCACTCGAACATCGTGCCGTGGCAGATGGCGTGCGCGCGGAGCGGCGCGGTGCTGAGGGTCGTGCCGATCGACGATCACGGCACCCTCGACCTCGAAGCGTTCCATCGCCTGCTCGGGCCGCGCACCAGGATCGTGGCCATGACCCAGCTGTCGAACGCGCTGGGCACGGTCAATCCGATTGCCGCAATCGTGGCTGCGGCCCATGCCGCTGGCGCCGTGGTGCTGGTCGACGGCGCCCAGGCCGCGTATCACATGGCCGTCGACGTCCGGGCTCTGGATGTCGACTTCTACGTCGCGACCGGTCACAAACTCTACGGGCCCACTGGCCTGGGCGTGCTCTACGGCAAGACCGCCCTCCTCGACGCGATGCCGCCGTTTCTCGGCGGCGGCGACATGATCGCGTCGGTGACCTTCGAGCACAGCACCTGGAACGTGTTGCCTTATAAGTTCGAGGCCGGCACCCCGCACATCGCAGGCGCGGTGGCCCTGGCAGCTGGGGTACGCTTCATCCAGCGCGTCGGCTTCGACTGGATCACGGCGCACGAGTCGGCCCTGCTCGCCTACGCCACCGACGCGGTGCAGGCCGTGCCCGGCGTGCGCCTGATCGGCACCTCGCCCATCAAGGCCAGCATCCTGTCGTTCGTCATGAGCGACGTGCATCCGCACGACATCGGCACCGTGGTCGATCGCGCCGGCGTGGCCATTCGCACCGGTCATCACTGCGCGCAACCGGTGATGGCCCGCTTCGGCGTGCCGGCCACGGCCGGCGCGTCGCTGGCGATCTACAACACGCGCGAAGACGTCGATCAGCTGGTCGCGGCCCTGCACGAGGCCCGTACGGTGTTCGCATGATGAACAGCCTGCAGGAGCTCTACCAGGAAGTGATCCTCGATCACAACCGGCGGCCGCGGAACTTCCGCGCCATCCCCGACGGCGTGCGCCAGGAGGGCTACAACCCGCTCTGTGGCGACCGCCTGGTGGTCTACGTGTCGATCGCCGACGGCCTGGTGAGCGACGTGGCGTTTGAAGGGGCTGGCTGCGCCATCTCGAAGGCGTCGGCTTCGCTGATGACCGAGGCGCTGCGCGGCAAGACCGTGGCCGTGGCCCAGCAGATCTTCGCCGACTTCCACGAGATGATCACGGCGCCGCCGACCGTTGCGGCTCGCGACCTGGGCAAGCTGACCGCCCTGGCCGGCGTGCGCGAGTTCCCGACCCGGGTCAAGTGCGCCAGCCTGGCCTGGCACGCGGTGAAAGCCGCCCTGGACGGCGCCGCACCGGCGCCGGTGTCGACCGAGTAGCCTATGTTCACCCCGAGGATGCTGACTGTGATTCCTGATCCCTCCGGCCAACCGTCCGAGGTGCCCGATGAGTTTGGCGCGCCCCTCGACGTCACGCCCGATCCCGTGCAGATGGCGGAGTTGGCCCCCAAGGTCATCGAGGCCCTGAAGCGGATCTTTGACCCGGAGATCCCGGTCAACATCTACGAGCTCGGGCTGATCTACGACGTCCGGGTCGATGCCGACCGCAGGGTCGGCGTGCGCATGACCCTCACGGCTCCGGCCTGCCCGGCGGCGCAGACGCTGCCCGGGGAGGCCCGCGATGCTGCAGCCAAGGTCGAAGGCGTGACCAGCGCGCGCGTGGAGATCGTGTTCGACCCGCCCTGGTCGATGGAACGCATGACCGACGCTGCCAGGCTGCAGCTGGGACTGATGTAAGCTCGGCCTCACGCGCCGATGTCAGAGCCCGCCGTCGCCTTCTCCCGCTATCTCACCTTCGATCGCGCGGCCTGGGCCAAGCTGCGCGACGCCACCCCGCTGACGTTGTCCGAGCGCGACCTGCGTGCGTTGCGCGGCTTGAACGAGGCGCTCTCGATCGCGGAGGTCGAACAGATCTACCTGCCGCTGTCGCGCCTTCTGACCCTCTACGTGCGCGCCACCCAGAAGCTGCACCACGCCTCGCAGACCTTTCTGGGGCACCACACCGCCAAGGTGCCGTTCATCATCGGCCTGGCCGGCAGCGTGGCGGTGGGGAAGAGCACGACCGCGCGCGTCCTGCAGGCCCTGCTCGCGCGCTGGCCCGGCCAGCCGTCGGTCGATCTGGTCACCACCGACGGATTTCTGTTCCCCAACGCGGTGCTCGACAGCCGCGGCATCATGCACCGCAAGGGCTTCCCCGAGAGCTACGACCGCGGCCGTCTGGTGCGCTTCCTGGCCGAGGTGAAGTCGGGCGCACCCGAAGTACTGGCTCCGGTCTACTCGCATCAGCGCTACGACATCGTGCCCGGCGGCACGCAGTCGGTGCGCCAGCCCGAGATCGCGATCGTCGAAGGACTCAACGTGCTGCAGGCGCCGTCGGGGCGCGGCGAATCGCAGGTGTTCGCCTCCGACTTCTTCGACTTCACCATCTACGTCGATGCCGACGAGGCCGACATCCAGCGCTGGTATGTCGAGCGCTTCCTGCGTCTGCGCGACACCGTGTTCCAGGATCCCCAGAGCTACTTCCATCGCTACGCCGCCTTCGACGAGGCTCAGGCGCACACCACCGCCGCCACCATCTGGAACGACATCAACGGCGTGAATCTGCGCGAGAACATCGCGCCGACGCGGCTGCGCGCCCACCTCATCTTGCGCAAGGGGGCCGATCATGCCATCGAGCAGGTGCAGCTTCGCCGGCTCTGAGCCGCCACCCAGCGCCGCCCCGGAACCCTGTTAGGATCAAACCGATGGCGCTGGGGCGCCGTCTTACCTGGCTATGAGACGCCTTCTTGCCGCGGTGCTCGCGCTGGCGGTGGCCGCCGTGCCTCTGCCCGCGCTGGCGCAACCCCAGGCCGACGGGCCGGATCAGGTGGCGGCGATCAACCCCGAGGCGCTGGGCGTGTCGACGGCGCGCATCAAGCGCCGGCTGGCCGCCGATTCCCAGGCTCGAAGCCAGGGCGCCTCACCGCTGAAACTCGAATACCACGTGGACGTGTTCGGCACGGCCCCGCTGCTGCGCTTCTTCGCTGGTCAGGACCTGGTCTACGGCGCGGTGCCGGGCTCGGCGCCGACCCACCGCGACATGCTCGACATGTTCACGCCCCAGGCGTTCAAGTCGCCGCGCGTCGACTTCCTCGGGTTGGCGCTCGGCGCGGCCTCGCAGGGCGCCAAGAAGGTGCAGGACTGGCGCTACTTGCGCGACCTGCGCAACTACCAGAAGCTGGTCGAGTCGGGCGTCAACGTGTCTGCGCCGCAGCCGCCGCGCAAGTAGCCCGCCGGCGTCAGCTGTTGGCCACGATCAACACGATCGCGGCCACCGCCGCCACCACGCCCACCTGCTGCCACTGGCCCAGCCGCTCGCCGAGTACGACGCGCGCGAGCAAGACCGTGCTGGCCGGATAGAGCGACGCCAGCGTGGCCACCAGGCTCAGTTGCCCTTGACGCACCGCCGCCAGATACAGGGCGTTGGCGATCATGTCGAGCGCGCCGCAGCCGAGCGCGGTCGCGATCGCCACGGCGGGAATCCGCCACGGCTCGCGGCGCAGCAGGGCCGTGGTCAGGAACAGCGTGATCGACACCGAGCGCGATATCGCTAGTGGCCACAATCCGGCCGGGGCTTTGGTGTGCGCCAGGGACACGAAGAAGCCGCCGATGGCCACCCCCGACACGAGCGCGATGCGCACCGCCAGCGCCACGTGCGCAGCCGAGCGCGGCGCCTCGTGCGCCGGCGAGTTGTCGGGCGCGTCCTGGCCGAGCAGCACCACGGCGGCAATCGCCAGGGCCACGCCGAGCGCCGCCCAGGGCGTGAGATGTTCGCCGAAGAGCAGGCCGGCGAGGAGTGGAATCACGACCGCACACACGGCCGTGATCGGCGCCACCACGCTCATCGGACCCATGGCCAGGCCGCGATAGAGCAGGCCGACGCCGACGCTGCCGGTCAGGCCGGCGAGCGCGCCGAACGCGATGTCGGACTGCGTCACCGTGGCGCCGAGCATCAGCGGCGTGCCGAAGAGCAGCAGCACCAGACCCGCGCCCTGCGTGGCGATGACCGCGGCCAGCGTCGAGGCGCGGCGGGCCACCGTGCCGCCGAGGAAATCGGCGGCGCCGTCGATGGCGGCGGCGAGCAGCGCGAACAGCGAGATCACGGCGTGGCCGGGCCGATGACGGTGCGGCTCACGGCGGCGTCAGGCGAGCGCGTGCGGATCGTCGCGACCAGCGCGTCGGCCGCGTCGTCGAGCGCCGCCAAAGACAGAGGCAACAGGCGCTCCAGCAGAAACAACGCGTCGGTGGACGACTCGGTGAGTCTGGTGCGCGTGCCTTGGCGCCAGTTCCAGCGCCGGCAGGTCACGCCGACGTCATCGCGCCACACCACCTCGCCGGCGGCCGGCGGATCGTTCACGGGCTGGCCGTCCTTGAGCGTCTCGAACGTCTCCCCTCCACCGGCGCGAGCCAGCCGGATCGGACCCACGAACGTCGTCAGGTCTTCACTACCGACCGGCACCAAGTGGCGCACGCTGACCGCGTTGTAGAGATCGACCAGCCAGTTGACTCGCGGCAGGCCCGGCCCGAGCGCGCGCCGCCACAGCGCCTCGACCGACGACGCGGTGCGTTGCGGTGTGGCGCCGAAGGCACGATCGGCCTCCTGCCACGCGGCGACATGCGCGGGCACGGCGCCCTCAGCGCGGGCTTGTGTTTCGGCGGCACGCAGCCAGGCCTCCGACTGCGCATCGCTCGGCCCGTTGCTCAGACCGCTCACGGCGAGCGCCAGCACTGCGAAGTCGGGCCGCAGGGCGTGCACCTCGGGAGCGACATGGAGGCGAGTGAGCGGCATCGCCAGATGATATCAAAGTGGTCTAGCGGTGCAATATACTGAGCACATGAACGACCCCCGTCGGGTCGCGGCCGCGCTGGCCAAGAACCTGCGCGAGTGGCGCACCAAACGCGCCTGGAGTCAGGCCGAACTGGCGGCCCGCGCCGGTCTCAGCAAGGGCATGCTGGTGCAGATCGAGCAGGCCCAGACCAACCCGTCGATTGCCACGCTGTGCAAACTGGCCAACGCGCTCGGCGTGGCCCTGCCGCGCCTGGTCGAACTGGCCGACGAACCCGAGGTGCGGCGGGTGACGCGCGCCGACGTGGCGTGGCTGTGGAAGGGACGCGCCCGGGACAGCGCCGCCGGCCTCATCGCGGGGATCGAAGCGCCCGTGCCGGTCGAGCTGTGGGACTGGCGCATTGGCCCGCGCGACGGCTATGACGCGGTGGCGCATCCCGCGGGGACGCGTGAGATCGTGCACGTGCTCGCAGGCACGACCCGCATCTCGGTCGGCGGGGTCGACCTGACGCTCGAGGCCGGCGAGGCGGCGGTGTTTCGCGCCGACCGCCCCCACCGCTACGCCTCGGCTGGCGGCGCCGCGACGCGGTTCGTCATGGTGGTGATGGAGCCGATCGCGCCGCCGCCCGAACGCCAGACCCGTCGTCCCAGCGCTCGGCCGGCTGCAGTTCCGGCGGCACGGCGCAGCCCAGGGCACGGCTCAGGACCGCGTGCAGCTGGCGCACGCCCTCGGTGAGCGCGGCCGGGCCGGGCTGCAGGATGTAGGTCGACTTCACCTCGAAGATCCGGTCGTCGCGGATGCACGGCACCGCCGCCCAGCCGTCGCGCCGCCGGACCTTGTCTTTCTTGACCGGCTTGCCGCACCACGAGCCGATGAACACGTCGGGGGCCGCCGCGATCACGCGCTCGGCGCTCACGATGCGCTCCTTGCCCAACCCGGCGTCGCGCAACTCGGGGAAGATCGGGGTGCCGCCGGCCACTTCAACCAGCTCTTCGACCCAGCGGATGCCGCTGATCAGCGGCTCGTCCCACTCCTCGAAGTAGACCCGCGGCCGGGTCGGGAAGCGCGCGGCCGAGGCGCGGATGGCGTCGAGTCCGGCGCTGAACTCCGCCACCAGTGCCGCCGCCTGGTCGGGCACGCCGACGATGCCGCCGACGACGCGGACCATCTGCAGGATCTCGGCGACGCTGCGCTGGTTGAACGTGAACACCGGATAGCCGCGTTTCACGAGCTCGGTCGTGATGTCGGCCTGCAGGTCCGAGAAGGCGAGCACCAGATCGGGCTTCAGGGCCTCGATCTTGTCGAAGCGCGCGTGCAGGAACGACGACACCTTGGGCTTCGACCGCGCTTCGGGCGGACGCACGGTGTAGCCGGAGATGCCGACGACGCGATCGCCCTCGCCCAGCCGATACAGGGTCTCGGTTGTCTCTTCGGTGAGACAGACGATGCGCTGCGGGAACATCGCTAGCCCGCGCTCATGAACGCGGCCACGAGGCCCATCGAGGCAGCCGTGGCCAGCACGCCAAGCACGAGCCGGGTCCGGGCCGTGGCGGCGAGCGTGGCGGCCACCTGCGTGATGTCGCCGACGATGAGTCGTGGCGGCGACTGCAGCCCCGTGGAGGGCACGATGCCGCCCTGGGCCGCGGAGAAAGTGCCGAACACGCACACGCGCGCCCCTGGCGGCACGTGCCGCTGCTCGAGCTGACAGTTGGCGAGGTCCACGGCGTCGAGCTCCTCGTAGGCGACATCGCTCCGATAGGCGCCGTCGGCATCGGACCAGCGGTCGACGAGTTCTTGCGCAGCCGCATCCTTGCGGATGAAGGTCGTGGTCCGGGCGTAGCGCTCGAAGGCGGCGCTGCGTTCGAGCGCGGTGTTAGACGGCGTGGCGGGTTCGAGATCCGGCAGCGTGAGGAGGCGATATGATCCCGACGCGGTGACGATCGTCGACGGCGTGAGCGCCACGCCTTTGAAGTGCTTGTAGATGAAGCGCCGCTTGCCGCTGCCGCGAGTCTCGCTGACCTCGTAGCTGTAGATTGAGCAGGGCGCGCCATCCATCGGCCCATGCAGGATCGGCCCCATCGGCTCGAGCATGCCGACGACGACCGCGCCCGGCCCGTCGGAGGGCCGCACGCCGGCGACGCCGCTGAGAAGCGCTGCCCGCTCACGTCGATTGATGAACGCGGCGTAGAGCAGCCCGACGGCGGCGGCCGCGAACAGCCCGGCCAAGGCCGACACGCCCATCGTGGCCAGGAACGGGTGTCCGCCGCGGGTCTGCAGCAGCCACGACACCGCGCCCGCGGCCCCGAGCCACGCGCCCAGCCCGAGCAGGCAGCCGGCGGCGGGGTGCTTCATCGTCGTCCGTCCATGCCGCGCAGCATACGTGAAGTCGAAGAGTGTGCGCTCA
>JBDTWC010000029.1:0-9917 GCA_040006875.1 Acidobacteriota bacterium
GATGACGCATTATCGCGCTGCCCGCCTCCAGGACTCCACGCCCCGTGCCGACTCGCCTGCTGTTCGCGCCGGCTTCGCCGCCGGCCTAGTGGCCGGGGCCGCGGTGCTCACTGCCGTGGCGGCGCAGGCGAGCGTGACCCTTCCGGGCTCGCCCATCCCCTTCACCCTGCAGCCCGTAGCCGTGCTGCTTGCAGGGGTCGTGCTCGGCGCCCGCCTCGGCGCGCTCAGCCAGGCGCTATATCTCGCGGCCGGAGTGGCCGGCGCCGCCGCCTTTGCGTGGTCGCCGGTGCTGCTCCCCGGCGCCGCTCGTCTGCTCGGCCCGACCGGTGGCTTCCTGATGGCCTATCCGCTGGCCGCTGGCCTGGTCGGCTTCATTGCCAGCCGCAGCCAGACACGCGGCGTGCTGCGCACGGCCGGCGCGATGCTGGCCGGGCTCGTGGTGCTCTACGTGGGCGGCGTGTCGTGGGCGCGTCTGGTCGCACCGGCGGCGTCGGCCGCGGGCCTCGCGGCCGCGTTCGGACCCTACGTGGCCTTCGACCTGGTCAAAGTCGCCCTGGTCGCGCCTTTCGTGGCCCCGGCGCGCCGGGTGCTGTTCGGCTCGCGGGCTTAGTTTTTCCGGCGGCGCCGTCGGTGGTGGCGGCAGCGCGTCCGAAGATCAGGAAGTACTGGAACGGCAGGAAGGTCTCGCGCCGTCGCAGCACCAGCCCCGCGCTGGCCGCTTCGCCTTCGATGACCTCTTGCGCGACCCGATCGCGCGGCTCTGGCCCGGGGCCGGCGCCGCCGCCTCGAAAGTCGATCACCCCGATGCGGCCGAGCGGCTTCACCGCCGTCGCCAGATTCTTGAACAACGTGACCCGGTCGTCGATCTCGTGCACCACGTCGACCATCAGCACCGCGTCGAGCTTGCCAGCGGGCAGATGCGGATCGCTGCCGTGTCCCAGCACCGGGCGCACGTTGGCCATGCCTTCGCGCTGCACCCGCCGGGTGATGGCGGCAAGCATCTCGGGCTGCACGTCCTGCGCGTAGACCAGTCCGTTGGGTCCGACGCGACGGGCCAGGCGCACCGTGAACCAGCCGCTGCCGGCGCCCACGTCGGCCACGACCGACGCGTCGGCGATGCCGAGCGCGTCGAGAATCTGGTGCGGGCGCTGCCACTCGTCGCGGTCGGGCGCTTCGAGCAGGCCGAGATCCTGCGGCGGGAAGAGCCGGCCGTGCTGACTCTTGGCGGGCGGCGGCGCCTGCGCCGGCAGGCCGAGCGACGTGGCGAGCACCAGGAGCGCGGCGGCGCCCGTGCGGCGTCGAACCATGCTCCATTGTCGCCCGAGAAACTATAATTTCCGGCATGCTGCCTGACTTCTTCGACTCGGTCGTTGCGCTCATCATCAAGACCTCCACCGACCTGCCCCCCGACGTGCGCGCCGCCATGCGCGTGGCCACCGATCGGGAGAGCGAGCCGCGCGCCGCCCAGGCGCTGGCCATCATCGGCCAGAACATCGATCAGGCGGTCGAGGTCGAAGGCGCCATCTGCCAGGACACCGGCATGCCCACCTTCGAGGTGAAGACGCCCGTGGGCGTGAATCAGATGGTGCTCAAGCAGCGCATCAAGGAGGCCGTCGCCGAAGTCACCAGGCGAGGCAAGCTGCGCCCCAACTCGGTCGATTCTCTGACCGGCGAGAATTCCGGCAACAACCTCGGCCCGGGCACGCCGATCGTCCACTTCGAACAGTGGGAGCGCGACGAGATCGAGGTCAAGCTGATCCTCAAGGGCGGCGGCTGCGAGAACATGAACATCCAGTACTCGCTGCCTGCCGAGTTGGCGCACCTCGGCCGCGCCGACCGCAACATCGAAGGAGTACGCAAGTGCATCCTGCATGCGGTGTGGAATGCGCAGGGCAAGGGCTGCGCGCCGGGCGCCCTCGGCGTCGGCATCGGCGGCGACCGCACGTCGGGCTACGTGCTGGCCAAGGAACAACTCTTCCGACCGCTCGACGACGTGAATCCCGACGAGCGTCTGGCCGCCCTCGAAGCCGCCATCATGGCCACGGTCAATCGCCTCGGGGTCGGCGCCATGGGCTTCGGCGGCAAGGTGTCGCTCATCGGCTGCAAGGTCGGCGTCGCCAATCGCCTGCCGGCCAGCTTCTTCGTGTCGGTGGCCTACGACTGCTGGGCGTTCCGACGTCTGGGCGTGGTGCTCGATCCCACCAGCGGCGCGATCACGCGCTGGCTCTATCGCGATCCGGCGGTGCCGTCGCTGGCCATGATGGACCAGGGCGGCTTCCGGCGCACCGGCCGCGAGATCGCCCTGACCACGCCTCTGGACGAAGCCACGGTGCGGTCACTGAAGGTTGGCGACGTGGTGATGGTGAGCGGCCGCGCGTTCACCGGCCGCGACGCCGTGCACCATCACCTCATGGCGCACGAGCCGCCGGTCGACTTGCGCGGCAGCCTCCTCTACCACTGCGGTCCGGTCGTGAAGAAGCTCGACGACGGCACCTGGACGATCACGGCTGCGGGCCCGACGACGAGCATCCGCGAGGAGCCCTATCAGGCCGACCTCATCGGCCGCTACGGCATCCGCGCGGTCATGGGCAAGGGCGGCATGGGTCCCAAGACCCTCGCCGGCCTGAAACAGCATGGTGCGGTCTATCTCAACGCCGTCGGCGGCGCGGCGCAGTTCTACGCGCGCTGCATCGAGCGCGTCGAAGGCGTGTCGCTGCAGGAGTTCGGAACGCCCGAGGCGATGTGGCATCTAACCCTCAAGGACTTCCCGGCGATCGTCACCATGGACGCCCATGGCAACAGCCTGCACCAGGACATCGAGGAGGCGTCGGGCGAGCGGCTCGCGGCTCTGGCCAGCCCCGACGCGTAGGCTCACTGCGGGCTTGGCCGCTCGCTGCAAGTAACTGTATTTGAATGAGTTACACGCGGAATGACGGGCCCTTCCGACGTGCTACACTGGAGGCACTATGCACACCGATACCGCTATCCCGACTTCACTTGATGCGCCGGCCACGGTGCTGCCCTCGAGCATCATTCACGTGTCTGAAGCTGCGGCTGGGAAGATCCAGGAACTGCTCGCCGAAGAAGGCAAGGCCGAGAGCGGATTGCGCGTCTTCGTGCAGGGCGGCGGCTGCTCCGGCTTCCAGTACGGCCTGATGATCGAAGAGTCGGGCGGCGGCGTTGGCGATCAGCTGTTCGAGTCAAACGGCGTGAAGCTGTTCATCGACCCGGTGAGCCTCAGCTACTTGAAGGGCGCCGAAGTCGACTTCGTCGACACCATCACCGGCGGCGGCTTCACCATCAAGAACCCCAACGCCAGCTCGACGTGCGGCTGCGGTTCGTCGTTCAGCGCGTAGAGTTTCCCGCCCCGGTGCAGCCGGCCGCGGATCGTTCCGATCCCCCGGCCGCTGCGCCGTAGTCCTTTCCCTCAGGGTTCCGGTCATGGCGATGAGCGCGCTTCCCGACATCGATCGCCTGCGTCCCGCGGGCACGAAACGCTCCGGCAAGCGCGATCAGATCGTGAACACCTTCCTCAAGCAGGAAGGGCACTTGAGTGCCGACGATCTGGTCGACATCATCAAGCGCGAAGATCAGCGCATCAGTCGCGCCACCGTCTACCGCACCCTGCAGTGGATGGTTGCCGCGGGCATCGCCCGCAAGGTCGATTTCGGCGAGGGCCGCTTCCGCTTCGAGCATTCCTACCGGCATCCCCGCCACTACCACCTGATCTGCAAGACCTGTAACCGCTCGTTCGAGTTCCTCAGCTCCGACATCGAGGCGCTGGTCGAGGAAGTGGCGGCGGCCCGGCAGTTCACGGCGCGCCAGAGCGTGGTCCAGATCTACGGCACGTGCGAGTCGTGCCAGGCAGGCCGCGCCGCCGCGCCCGACAGCGGCAACTCCGAGCTGCTCTTCGCACGCGACGCGCTGCGCATCGCCATCGCCACCGAGCGCAGCGGGCGCGAGTTCTACGCCCGCGCCTCGAAGCTCACGAAGAACACGCGCGGCCGGCACGTGTTCGAGAAGCTGGCGGAAGAGGAGCAGGAGCATCTGGCCACGCTCGAGGGCCGCTACCGCGCTCTGCTCGAGCGCGATCCGCACCTCGAGTCGTATCCCACGTTCCTGTTCTTCAAGGGCGCGGCCAACGGCCTGTTCGCGCAGGGCGCCGAGGATCTGCGCAAGCCCGGCGTGGACGAGGCCGAGGCGCTGCGCATCGGCATCCGCTGCGAGCGCGGCTCGCACAAGTTCTTCAAGCGCTACGGTGAGCGCTTTGAAGACTCCGAAGGCAAGCAGGTGTTCCTGGAGTTCGCCGATGAGGAACGGGAGCATCTCGAACTGCTCATCCGCGAGTACCGGGCGCTCATCTCGCGTCAGCACTCCGGCCGCCAAGCCACGCGCACCGTGAAGACGGCGCGGCCGGCCGCGGCCCGGAAGTTGCGCTCCGCCTCGTGATCGATCTCCACCTCCACACCACCGCCTCCGATGGCCACTGCGCGCCCGTCGATCTGGTCGGGCGCGTGCACGCCGCTGGTGTCACCACGTTCGCGATCACGGATCACGACACCGTGGCCGGCACCGTCGAGGCGCGTCCGCATGCCGAGCAGCTCGGCCTCACCCTGGTGCCCGGGATCGAGATCACGGCCGTGTGGGGTGGACGCGACGTGCACGTCCTCGGCTACTGGATCGACGTGGCGCACGCGCCACTCCAGGTGTTTCTCGAGAGCCAGCGCGGCCGCCGCGTCGAGCGTCTCCACGCCATTGGCGCCGCGCTGCAGCGCGCCGGGGTGGCGATCGATCTGGGGCCGCTCCTGCAGGAGGTCGCGGCTCGTCCGGGCGCGTCGATTGGCCGTCCCGCCATGGCCCGGGCGCTGGTCGAGGCGGGACACGTCGCGTCGGTGCAGGACGCGTTCGATCTCTGGCTCGGCGAAGGGCGGCCCGGTTACGTGCTGCGTCAGGGGCTGCCGCCAGAAGAGATCTGCGCCGTGATTCACGCGGCTGGCGGTCTCGCGTCGCTGGCGCATCCGGCCGTGACTCGGCGCGACGAGATGATCAGCGCGTGGGCGCAGGCCGGCCTCGACGCCCTCGAAGTCTTCCATTCGGATCACGACCAGGGCGCGGAGACACGCTACCTGGCGCAGGCCGCTGAACTCGGGCTGGCCGTGTCGGGTGGATCCGATTTCCACGGCGACCCTGGGAGCTCGCGTTGGAGCCGTCGTGTGATTGGCGGCGCCTCGTTGCCCGACGCCCATTTCCAGCACCTGCGCGCCCGCGTGCCGGAGCGCGCGGCGTGACGGCGGCCGGCGTGCTGGTCGAGTTCGCGGCGGTCGTGAAGGACTACCAGGGGCTGCGTCCGCTGCGCGTTGCCGGCCTGCGCGTCTCGAGCGGTGAGGTGGTGACGGTGTCGGGGCCTGACGCGCTCGCCGCCGAAGTGCTCGTGAACCTCATGACGGCTGCGATGCGGCCCGATCACGGCGCCGTCACGCTCTTCGGCAAGTCGACCGACGCAATCGACGACTACGACGCCTGGCTCGCCATGCTCGATGGGTTCGGTCTCGTCACCGACCGGGCGGTGCTGCTCCAACAGTGCTCGATCGCACAGAATCTGGCCCTCCCGCTCACGCTCGCGATCGAGCCGATCGCGCCCGAGCTGCGGCCCCGCGTCGAAGCGCTCGCCGACGAGGTCGGCATCGCGCGTGAGGCGATGGGCGGATCGGTGCGGAGCGCCGATCCCGTCGTGCTGCAGCGTCTGCGCCTGGCCCGCGCCCTGGCGCTGGATCCGCGTCTCATCGTGGCCGAGCACCCGACCGCTTCGCTGCCCCGCGACGCCGTGGTGCCGTTTGCCCGCGACCTGGCTCGCATCGCCGCCCGGCGCGGCGCGGGGCTCCTGGCCATCAGCCTCGATCAGGAATTCGTGCGCGCGCTCGGCGGCACCGCGCTCACGCTCAACCCCAAGACCGGTGAGGTGGGGCGTCCGGGATTGCTCGCCCGCCTGGGACTGGGATAATGGAGGCATGACGATTCACGGAGAGGTCGTGCGTCTGGAACCGGCGTATGGGTTCGGATTCATCCGCGACGACCAGCGCGGCGACTGGTTCTTCCTCGCTGCTGGCGTGCGCTCGGGCGGACTGGCCAGCCTGTGGGTCGGCGAACGCGTGAACTTCTCGCAGGAGCGATCGCCGAACGGACCGCGGGCCACCGACATCCACAACGAGGTGGTGGCGTGACCACGCGCCTCTTGCTCTTCGACATCGACGGCACGCTCGTGCTCACCGGAGGGGCCGGCAAGCGCGCCATCAGCCGGGCCTTCGACGAGCTGTTCGGCGTAGCCGATGCTTTTGCCGGCGTGAACCTGGCCGGCCGCACCGACCGCCATCTCGTGGAGCGCGCGCTCGAAAGGAGCGGCGTGCCGATTACGCCCGAGGTGCTGGCGCAGGTGCGCGATCGCTACCTCACGCGCCTGGCCGAAGCGATCCATGAACCGGCCCAGGGTACGCAGGCGGTGTTGCCGGGCGTGAGCGAACTGCTCGATGCGCTCGATTCCGAACCGCGTTTGCAGACGGCGCTTCTCACCGGCAACTACGAGGTCGGCGCGCGCATCAAGCTCGAGCACTTCGATCTGTGGCGCCGCTTTGCCTGGGGCGCATTCGGCGACGACCACGGAGAGCGCAACGCGCTGGCTCTTGCCGCCGTGGCCGAGGCGGCGCGACGCGGCGTGCCGCTGCAGCATCCGCACCACGCTGTCGTCATCGGCGACACGCCCTTCGACGTCGCCTGCGCCCGCGCGGCCGGCGCCAGAGTGATCGCCGTGGCGACCGGTGGCCATAGCGTGGACGAACTTCGCGCCTGCGGTGCCGACGCGGTGTTCGAGGATCTGACCGACCTCGACTCGCTCATCGCCGCAATCGACGGCTAGCGTCACCGCTAGCTGGTCGAGTGACTGGCGGAAGCGCCTGGGAGTCGAACCCAGCCCGCCCTCAAAGAGGGCAGCGACCGGTTTTGAAGACCGGGAGGGCCACCGGGCCCCGTTCGCTTCCGCCCCGATCATACCCGTGCCCGGCGGAGCTGGGCGCGGCCGGGGGCGGGCCGGTTCGCGGACGCATCAACCTTCGATGAGACGGACGTCGGCGGCGCGCGGACCCTTGGCCGATTCCTCCGTCACGAATTCCACGCGTTGGCCTTCCCGGAGCAGTTCGAAGACCGCGCCGCGCACCGCGCTGCGGTGGAAGAAGTGCTCGGTGCCGGACTCGTCGCGGATGAAACCGAAGCCCTTGTCGATCAAGAGCCGTGCAATGGTGCCCTGGTACATGTCCGTGCCCTCCGAAGGTGAACGCACGTGTGCGTCCCTTCTACTATCTACCTCAGGTGCACTGGCGACACCAGACCGATCGTTGAGGTTTGGTGGTGCCGAGGCGGGCCATGGCGTGGACCCGAAGGTGGGGGGCAGTGTAGGCAGGCGCCAATCCGCACGTCAAGGAGCCCGGAGGCCCGTCCGGCCGTGGCACGATACGGGGAACGCCATGATTCCAGGCCTCATTCTGGCCGCCGGGCAGTCGTCGCGGATGGGCCGTCCCAAGGCCGGTCTGGCGATTGCCGACGGTGGCCCCACCTTTGCCGCCGCCATCGTCGCCACCCTGCGCGCCGCCGGGGTGGGCGAGGTCGTCATCGTCGCTGGCGCTCACCCGGCGGAGGTCGCGGACTCAGTACGGGGACTGCCCGGCGTGCGGGTGGTGCAGAACCCGCGCTGGCCGGCCGGTCAGCTCTCGTCGCTTCTGGCCGGCCTCGACGCCGTCGACACGCCCGAACTCGAGGCCGTGCTGGTCACGCTCGTGGACGTGCCGCTGGTGCGGCCCGCCACCGTGATGGCGCTGCTCGAGGCGTGGCGTGGGTCACGCGCGCCGATCGTGCGGCCGGCCATCGGCGAGCGCCATGGCCACCCCGTGATCTTCGATCGCGTCACTTTTTCCGACCTGCGCGCGGCGCCGCTCGAGGTGGGCGCGAAGGCCGTGGTCGGCTTGTGGCACGCGCGCATCTTGAACGTGCCCACCGCGGACCGCGGCGTGCTCATCGACGTTGACACGCCGCAGGACTACGGCGCGCTGCGCGGCGCCGACGCGTCCTGAATCGTCACGACACTGCGAGCGCCGCCAAGCTACCACTTCAACCGTGCGCCGAAGCGGATGGCTTGCGGGTCAGAATGCTGCTGACCTGTCGGGAGTGAACGCGTCTACCCTTGGGCCGGGTCGACGTGCAGTTCGTGCTCGGCGCGCAGCCAGTCAGCCGCCGGATCGGCGGGCCGGCCGCCCCGTTCGAGGTGCAGGTAATAGGCCCGCACCCGGATCCGCTCGGCCGCGGAGGCGTCGAACGGGACGGCGCCCACTGGCGCCGGCTGAACCTCCGGCGCTGCGGCCAAGGCGGGGGCGGAAGCGGCGGCCCTGGTGGTGCGGCGCGCGGCCCCTGGGCGTCGGGCGCTCGGCTTGGTCGCGGGCGGGAGAGCCACGGGCGTGGTGGTGGGGGTCGGGGTGGTCGTGCGTCTGGTGCGTGTCGCCATGTCGAATTCGTCCTCGCGGTTCCGGCCACCGGTCGCCCGGCAGCGTGTCTTGATCCTAGCGCGGTGATGTGGCGGCGCGCTTACGCGCCCATCACGTAGCGGTCGATGGCCGCGGCGGCTTGGCGGCCATCGGCAATTGCCCACACGATGAGCGACTGCCCGCGTTGAATGTCGCCGGCGGCGAACACGCCGTCGGCACTGGTCATCCACCCTTCGTCGCGCCACACGGTGCCGCGCGCGCTCAGGCGCAGGCCGAGTTCGTCGATGAGCGCTGCGCGGCTCGGCCCCGTGAAGCCCATCGCGAGCAGCACCAGGTCGGCGCGCAGCTCGAAGCCCGAATCGGGTTGCGGGGCGAAGGCCGGCCGACCGTCCACTATTGTACGGGTCACGGCATGGCCGTGCAACGTGCGCACCTGCCCGTCGCCGTCGCCACTGAAACGGGTGGTGGCCACGGCGAAGTGCCGGTCGCCGCCCTCTTCATGCGCCGACGACACGCGGAACACGTGCGGCCATAGCGGCCAGGGGTTGTCGCCGGCGCGAGCGCCGGGCGGGGGCGGCATCAGCTCGAGCTGCGCCACCGATTGCGCGCCTTGACGATGGACGGTGCCGAGGCAGTCGGCGCCGGTGTCACCGCCGCCGATGATCACGACGTGCTTGCCGGCCGCGCCGATCGACCTGCTGTCGGGCACCGCGTCGCCTTCGCAGCGGCGGTTCTGCTGCTCCAGATAGTCCATGGCGAAGTGCACGCCGCGCAGCTCGCGTCCGGGCACCTCGAGATCGCGAGGCTGTCCGGCCCCGCCGGCCAGCAGCACCGCGTCGAAGTTGTCGCGCAGGTCGCGCGCCGTCACGTCGACGCCCACGTCGACGCCGGGGCGGAACACGATGCCTTCGGCCTCGAGCAGGGCGAGCCGGCGATCGAGCACCCGCTTCTCCATCTTGAACTCGGGGATGCCGTAGCGCAGCAGTCCGCCGATGCGGTCGGCCTTCTCGTAGACGGTCACGCTGTGGCCGGCGCGGTTCAGCTCGGCGGCCGCGGCCAGGCCGGCCGGCCCCGAGCCCACGACTGCTACCTTCTTCCACGTGCGCAGCGCCGGCGGCTCAGGCGTGATCCAGCCTTCGTCGAAGGCGCGATCGACGATGGCCAGCTCCACCGCCTTGATCGTGACCGGGTCCTTGTTGATGCCGAGCACGCACGCGCCCTCGCACGGCGCCGGACACAGCAACCCCGTGAACTCGGGGAAGTTGTTGGTCTGGTGCAGGCGATCGATGGCCGCGCGCCAGGCGCCGCGATACACCAGATCGTTCCAGTCGGGGATGAGGTTGCCGAGCGGGCAGCCCTGATGGCAGAACGGCACGCCGCAGTCCATGCAGC
>JBDTWC010000030.1:0-9910 GCA_040006875.1 Acidobacteriota bacterium
CAGCGTAGGCGGTGGCCGGAATGCCGATGAAGGTCAGCGTGCTGGTTTCGGTGGCCACCACCGTGCAGCACACCGCCCACCACGGTACCGAATGGCCGCTCAGGAAGTAGTCGCGCGTGGTGTGCTGGAAACGTCCGAACCATGAGCCGAACGCGGTGATGGCGGCCAGGTAGAGGGCGATGACGGCATAGTCGAGAGGAGCCAGCACGCCGGCCAGTATAAGCTTCGGAGGTGCACGTACTGGGAATCGATGCCGGCGGCAGCAAGACCGTGGCGTGGCTGGCCGACGCGAGCGGGCAGGTGGTCGGTGAGGGCCGGGCCGGCGGCGCCAACCTGCACAGCGCCGGCGAGATGGCCACCGAGAAGACGCTGTTCGAGGTGATGCACGAGGCGCTCGGCGACATGACCACGGTGCCGGAGGTGGTCTGTGTCGGGATGGCGGGCATGGATCGACCGGCCGATGAAGCCGTGGTCCGCGCCATTCTGCGCCGCCTCGGCTGCCGCGGCCTCGTGCACGTCGTGAACGACGCGCTCATCGCGCTGGTCGCGGGCGCGGATGAAGAGCCCGGAGTCGTGGTGATCGCCGGCACCGGCTCGATCGCCTACGGCGTCGGTCCGGATGCCACCGCCGCGCGTGCTGGTGGCTGGGGCGAGGTCTACGGGGACGAAGGCTCGGCCTTCTGGGTCGGCGCGCGTGCGCTCGCGGCGGTGGTGCGCGCGGCCGACCGACGCGGCCCGGCCACGGCGTTGTCGTCGCTCGTGCTCCGCCACGCCGGCGTGGATCGTATCGATGGCCTGGTCGCGCAGATCTTCGACCGGAAGGACCGCCGCCAGGGCATCGCCGCCATGGCCGGCCTCGTGGCCAAGGCCAATGCCGACGGCGATCCGGTGGCGGCTGAGATCCTGAAGGAGGCTGCGGCCGAACTCGGGCTGGCTGCGGCCTCGGTGGTCGATCAGCTGGGGATGCGCGGCGAGCGCTTCCAGGTGGTGCTGTCGGGCGGCCTCTTCAAGATGGCGCCGGCGGTGGCCTCGCTGCTGGCAGTGCGGATGGCCGACATCGCGCCGCGCGCCACTACTGGCGTGCTGATCGACGAGCCGGCGCTCGGTGCCGTGCGCCTGGCGAGGCGCGCCAGCGAAGGTCGTCTGCGCGTGCCGGTCTACGCCGCCGCTCGGACGAGACCGCGATGACGATCGTCGTCTGCGCCGACCACGCCGAGGCGTCCCTCCACGTCAGCGGCCTCGTCACTTCAGCCCTGCGGTCGCAGCCGTCGCTCGTGCTCGGGCTGCCGACAGGCCGCACGCCCGTCGCCCTCTATGCGGCGTTGGTCGCCGCCGGTCTCGACTGGTCGCAGGTCCGCACCTTCAACCTGGACGAGTTCGCGCACCTGCCGCCGGGGGATGCGGGGTCGTTCCGCTCCTTCATGGACGCGCACCTCTTCTCGAAGGTGAACCTGGCGCCGGCCAACATCGGCTTCCTGCGCGGCGACGCCGCCGACGAGCGCGCCGAGTGCGCGCGCTACGAGCAGGCGATCCAGCGCGCTGGTGGCATCGACCTGCTGCTGCTCGGCCTGGGCGCGAACGGCCACATCGGCTTCAACGAGCCTGGACCGGAACTGCAGGCCCCCACCCATCCGGTGTCACTGCACGGGTCGACGCGCCTGGCCAACGCCGATCGCTTCGGCGGCGACCCGGCCCGGGTACCGGAGCGAGCACTCACGATCGGGATGGGGCAAGTACTGCGCGCCCGTCACGTGGTGCTGATGGCCACGGGCGCGGCCAAGGAGGCGGCAGTCGCCGCGATGACGTCTGGACCGCTGACCACGGGCTGTCCAGCCTCGTGGCTCCAGGTGCATCCGGACCTGACGCTGGTGCTCGACCGGGAGGCGGCCGCAGCGCTGCCGCCGATCTGACTAGCGGGCGTCGGTGCCGCCGAGCAGCGCGCGCAGACGCGGCTCGATGTCCTCACCGATGGCGTCGCGCAGGCGATCGTGCGAGCGGCGCAGGCGGCTGAGGGCTTTTTGGTAGGTGAGCCCGGTCTTCTGCATCACGATCGCGGCCTTCACGTTCCAGTGGGCGCGCTTGAGCAGCGCATCGGCAGCCTCGATCTCCACGCCGGTCACGATGTGCACCATGCGGCGGGCGCGATCGCGCAGTTTCTCGGAGCCGGTGCGTACGTCGACCATGAGGTTGCCGTAGGTCTTGCCGATGATCACCATCGCGGACGTGGTGAGCGCGTTCAGCACCAGCTTGGTAGCGGTGCCGGCCTTGAGGCGGGTGGAGCCGGCAATCACCTCTGGTCCGACCGCCGGCGCGATCGTGAGATCGACAAAGCTCTGCAGCTCGGTGCGTGGATCGCAGGTGACGAAGATGATGCGCGCGCCGGCGCCACGCGCCGAGGTAAGAGCGCCACGCACAAACGGGGTCATGCCGCTCGCGGACACGCCGACGACGACGTCCTTCTTCGCGGGGCGGAGGCGCTTGGTGGCCCGCGCACCTTCCTCATAGTCGTCCTCGGCGCCTTCTTTGGCCTTCAGGATGGCGGTCTTGCCGCCGGCCATGATCGCCTGCACCACCTCGGGACTGGTGCCGAAGGTCGGCGGCATCTCGGCCGCTTCGACCACTCCGAGGCGCCCGCTGGTGCCGGCGCCCACGAAGATCACGCGCCCGCCCTTGCGCAGAGACTTGGCGATCATGTCGACGCCGACGGCGATCCGGTCGCGCTCGCGATAGACGGCGACCAGCGCCTTCTTGTCTTCCGCGAGCATGAGATCGACGATGCCGGCGGCGGATTGCTTGTCGATGCCGAGGGTGGCGGGGTTGATGGCTTCGGTGGGCAGCAACTGCCACTTCGAGGGTTGGGGCATGGGGTTGTTCGCGGCGCCGAACGCCAAACTCGAATCCTAGTCCTGCCCCCGTGCCCTGTCAACGAAGCGGCCGTGACGCGTACAATATCGTCGGTGGCGACAATCGATCGGTATCTCTCCCATCTCGAGTTGGAGAGGCGCATGTCGCCGCATACCTGTGCGGCCTACGCCCTCGACCTGGCCAAACTCGCGGCGTTCGCCGCCGGGGCGGACCTGCCAGTCGAGCGGCTCGATCGGCAGCAACTCGAGCGCTTCGTGCGCGGCTTGATGGCCGAAGGGCGATCGCCGCGATCAGTGGGCCGGCTGGTGGCCGCAGTGCGCGGATTTTATCGCTTCACGTGCGCCGGATCCGCAGCCGGGAATCCCGCCGCCGATCTGCCGGCGCCACGCGCCTGGAAGCCGCTGCCAAAGTTCCTGACCGTCGATGAGGTCGACGCGCTGGTGGCCGCGCCCGATCTGGCGACGCCGCGCGGGGTACGCGATCGGGCGCTGCTCGAGCTGCTCTACGCCACCGGCCTGCGGGTGTCGGAACTGCTCGGGCTCACGCCCGCCCAGGTCGACCTCGACGGTGGCGTGCTGACCACGATGGGGAAGGGCCGCAAGGAGCGGATGGTGCCATTCGGCGATGAAGCCGCCGCCCGCGTGCGCCGCTACCTCGCCGATGGCCGGCCGCACCTGCTCGGCCGCCGCACGTCGCCGCGGCTGTTCGTCAATGCGCGCGGCGGGCCGCTGTCGCGCATGGGCTTCTGGAAGATCCTCAAGGCCTACGGCGTGCAGGCCGGCATCGGTCGGGCCATTTCGCCGCACGTGTTGCGCCACTCGTTTGCGACCCACCTGCTGGAGCGCGGCGCTGACCTGCGCGCCATCCAGATGATGCTCGGCCACGCCGACCTCTCGACCACGCAGATCTACACCCACGTGCTCGACGAGCGGCTGCGCTCGGTCTACGAGCGTTTCCACCCGCGACAGTGAGACGCCGTTCCGTCATCCGCATCGGGCTCGCCGCCTGGGGGCTGGCCGGAGCGATCGCGATCTGGGGCGTGGCCGGGCTGCCGCCGCGACCCGCGCCGCCCGTCGGCATGCCAGTGGCGAGCGACGTGCGCGTGGCCTACCACGTGCATACCCGCGCGTCGGACGGCACCGGCACGATCGAGACGGTGGCTGCCGCGGCGCAGCGAGCCGGGCTCGCCGCGGTGATCGTGACCGATCACGGCGACGGCACCAGAGCGGTGCCGCCGCCCCGCTACGTGTCGAAGGTGCTGGTCGTCGAAGGCGCCGAGATCAGCACCTGGGCGGGGCACTACGTGGCCCTCGGCGCGGCCCCGGCGCCGTATCCGCTGGGCGGCGAGCCGGCGGCCGTCGTCGACGACGTGCATCGCCTCGGTGGCCTCGGGCTGGCCGCGCATCCAGGCTCCGCGAAGGAGGCGCTGAAATGGCGCGACTGGGACGCGTCCTTCGATGGGCTCGAATGGCTCAACGCCGACAGCGAGTGGCGCGATCGGCCGCGCGACCTGTGGCGTTCGCTCGTCACCTATCCGTGGCGGCCGGTCGAGACGATCACCGCGCTGCTCGATCGGCCGGCGTTCGAGCTCGCGCAGTGGGACCGGCTGACGGCGCGTCGGCCTGTGGCGGGACTCGTGGCGCACGACGCCCATGCGCGCCTCGGCGTGCGCGGAGTCGGGGAGCCCTACGACGGCGCGGTGGCGCTGAGCGTGCCGTCCTACGCGGCCATCTTCGCCGCTTTCAGCAACGTGGCGCGCCTCGAGCGTCCGCTCACAGGCGATGCCGCGGCCGACGCCGTGGCCCTCGTGCACGCGCTCGGCACGGGCCGGAGTTACGGCGTGGTCACGGGGATCGCGCCGTCTGGTCACGTGCGCTTCACGGCCACGGCGGCGGGAGCCAGCGCGGGCATGGGCGAACACCTGGCGCCGACTGGCCCGGTGGTGCTCACGTTCGCGGCCGATGCGCCGGCTGGAGCTCGTGCCACGCTGCTCTGCAACGGCCGCGTGGTGGCTGAAGGCGATGGCGGGCAGGTGGCATGGACCACCGCCAGCGCGCCCGGCGCGTGCCGCGTGGAAGTCACTACGCTGCGCGGTGACACGCGCGTGCCCTGGCTCTTCACCAATCCCATCTACGTGCGTGACGTGCTGGCTGCGCCCTCTCCCCAGGATCTCGCGACCGCGAAGTTGGTGCTGCCAGTGGCGTGGAGCGGTGACGCGGACAAGTGGCAACCGGAACTTGCCCCCGGCGCCAGCGGCCGGGCCGCGGCCGTGCCCGGGCACCCACGTCGCGTGGCCTTCACCTGGCAGCTCGGCTCGGAGGCGGAGCAGCATGCGGCACTGCGACTCGACATTAAGGCGCCCGACCTGACCGGATTTGATCGTCTGGTCGTGCGCGCGTCGGCCGATCGACCGATGCGGGCGTGGCTGCAGCTGCGCACGCCGCAGGGCAGCGGCCAACGGTGGGGCCGGTCGGTCTACCTCGATCCGACGATGCGCGAGATTCCGGTGTCGCTCGACAGCCTGCTGGCGCTCGACGGCGCCTCGACGCCGGTGCCGCTTGCCGACGTCACCGCACTGCTCATCGTGGTTGACACGGTGCACACGCGGCCAGGCACGGCCGGCACGATCTACTTCGACGAGTTGTGGAAGGCCCGCTGACGGCGCGCTGCCCGGCGGTCAGGTACGCACGGTCAGCAGCATGTAGGTGGCGCAGGCCCCGAAAACGAGGTTCGGGGTCCATGCGGCCAGCATCGGTGGCATGGCACCGCCGGCGCCGAACGCCGCAGTGACGCTGATCATCGTCCAGTAGACCAGCGCCAGCACCACGCCGAGTCCGACGGCGAACAAGGCGCCGCGCCGTCCGGTGGAGACGGCAAAGGGCACGCCGATGAGCGTCATCACCAGGGTGACGAACGGGAACGAGATCTTGCGGTAGAGCGCCACCTCGTCCTCGCGCACGTCGTAGCCCTTGGCGCGCAGGTCGTTCACGTAGCGACCGAGCTGCGCGTAGTTCATCTGCGACGGTGGCGGCGCCTCGGTCACGAACGTGGCCGGCGGCTCGAGCGTGAGCGTCTGGGTGTCGAAGCGAGCGAACTCGCGCACCGCCTGATCGGGACCGAAGGCGCGCGTCCAGCCCTGGCGCGCCTGCCATTGCCGCGACCTGTCGTCGCTGGTCGACGCCGTGGCCACGGCGGCATAGGTGCGCGAGGCGACGCGCGTCGACGACGCATCGCTGAACGACAGCACGGTCAGGCCGTCGAGCTCGCGCTCGTCCGGGCTGTAGGACATGTAGTGATAGACGTTGCCGTCGGCACCGGTGAGCCACTGGCGGCTCAGCGCGTCGAGGCGACGGGGCGCCTGTCCGCGGATCTGCCGGTTCAGCTCGCTGGCCCGCTTGTTGGCCGGCGCGAGCGCGTATTCCTCGAGACCGAACAGCGCCAGCGCCGCGATCGCCGCCGACATCAGCAGCGGCACGGCGGTGCGATAGAGGCTGATGCCGCAGGCGCGCATCACGATCAGCTCGCTGGTCTTGGTCAGCACGCCGATGGTTACGACCGTGGCGAGGAGCACCGCGATGGCGATGATGTAGTAGGCAAACTGCGGCGTCGCCCACCAGAAATAGCGCAGCATCATGAACACGGTGGCCGTGCCCGTGAAGAGCTTGTCCGACAGATCGACGAAGGTCGAGATGTAGAAGAGGCCGAGCATCCCGACGATGCAGAACATCAGCACCCGCAGGTAGAGCAGGCCGACGTAGAGATCGAGCAGGCTTGGACGCAGCCACGTCAAGTCGGGAACGCGCGACACGAACCGGCTCGAAGCTGCGACCCGGCGCACAGCCGCGAGCGCGCGGGTCACCGGCGCGGGCAGCAGCGACTGGCCGCGGCGGATGCGGCGCACCCGCCGCCACATCAAGCCCACGCCGGCGCTGCCCAAGACCATGTTGGCAAGCCACATGGCGAGCCAGGGCGACACGTAGTGGCCCTTGGCCAGGGCCTCGCCGAGGATGAGCAAGGCATACTGCACGAAGATCACGGCCAGGCCGACCGCGAAACTCGAGAAGCGCCCGTCGCGCCGGTCGGCCGAGCCGAGCGCCACGCCGATGAGCGCGAAGATCAGGCACGTGGCCGGGATGGAGAACTTCTTCTGAATCTCCATGTACTGGTTGTGGGCCGACTCGCCCCGGCCTTCGACCTCGACGGCGCGGGCGCGCAGCTCCGCCACCGTCATCTCCCGCTCGCCGCGCGCCGGCCCAGTACGCGGAAACACCGACTCGGGGTCGAGCGGCACGATCGTCTCGGCGAAGGTGACTACCTCGTAGCCGTCAGGTTCGCGCGCCGAGGTGCTGTGGCGGGTGCCGTCGGTGAGCACCATCTGGATGGTGCGCTGGGCGCGATCGACCAGCATCCGGCCCTTCTGGGCCAGATAGAGCACCGGATGTTCCGGGTCGCGCGTATCGGCCGCGAGCACCCCGGTCCAGCCGCCGTCGGTCGGCACTTCGCGCACGTAGACCACGAAGCCGGGGAAGTCTTCAAAGAAGACGCGCGCCTTCACTTCGCCCTCCGCCCGATCGGCGACCACACGGGTCGTGATCTCGCGAAAGGTCTGGTTGGCGTCGGGGATGGCCCAGATCATCACCCAGGTGGTGGCGGCCCAGGCCAGCACCCCGACCACGGCGGCGGGGCGGAGCAGCCGCACGGGGCTGATTCCGCAGGCCAGCATCGCCACCAGCTCGCGATCGCTCGACAGCCGCCCGAACGCCACGAGCAGGCCGATGAGCAGCGACATCGGAATGGTGAGGCCCAGGGCCTGAGGCAGGAGGGTGACGATGGCCCGGGCCACGATCACCCACGGCACCCCCTTGGCGATCATCGTCTCGGCTTGCGCGATGATGAAGGGGATAATCAGGATGAACGTGAGAACGAGCAGAGCCAGCGCGAACGGCGCCAGCACTTCACGAATCACGTACCGGTCGAGCGTGCGCATGCGCGGTAGCCGGATTGTACCAGCATGACCGAGCCCAACGTCCGTCTCGCCCTGCTGTGGCACATGCACCAGCCCTATTACCTCGACCCGGACACGGGGGAGTCGGTGCTGCCGTGGGTGCGCCTGCACTCGCTCAAGGACTACTGGGGCATGGCCGCGCTCTTCGACGAGTGCCCGGGCATGCGTGCCACCGTCAACCTGGTGCCGTCGCTCATCGAGCAGGTCGAGGCCTACGCGCTCGAACGCACCTGGGATCGTCAGCTGGTGCTCGGCCTCACGGAGGCCGCGGCCCTGAACCCAGCCGACGCCGCGTGGTTCGTGCAAGAGGGCTTTCACGCCCACGCGCCGACCATGATCGACCTCTACCCGCGCTATGCCGCGCTCTGGCGCATGCGAGCCAGCGGCCAGACCTTCGACACCGCGGCCCTGCGCGACCTCCAGGTGTGGCAGAAGCTCGCTTGGGTCGATCCCGACCTGCTGCGGGTCGATGCACGGGTTCGGCGGCTGGTCGGCAAGGGTCACGGTTTCGACGAGGACGACAAGCGCGCCTTGCGCGCGGTGGAGCTCGACGTGCTGCGCCGCGTGGTGCCGGCCTACCGGGCCGCCGCGGCCCGCGGCCAGGTCGAGCTCTCGACCTCGCCGTACTTCCATCCGATCCTGCCTTTGCTCTGTGACTCGGCGGCCCACCTCGAGGCCCATCCCGGCGCGGCCCTTCCCGATCCGCCGTTCCGCTGGCCCGGCGACGCGGACTTGCAGTTGGCGCGCGCCGTCGCGGCGCACGAGCGCTGGTTCGGATCACGGCCGCACGGCGTGTGGCCTTCGGAAGGCAGCGTGCGCGAGGCGGCCGCGGCCGCGATCGCGCGGGCCGGGTTTTCGTGGACGGCATCGGACGAGCACATCCTGGTGCGCTCGCGGGCCCTCTCGCATCAGCCCACCGGCGCCGCCGAACGCTTCCATCCCCATGCTGTAGTCACGCCGGATGGGGAAGTCCGGATGCTCTTTCGCGACCACGGCCTGTCGGACCTCATCGGCTTCACCTATCAGAGCTGGCCGAGCGACGCGGCGGTGCACGACTTCATGGCGCGGCTGCGCGACATCCACGCACACCTGGCGGGTGGCGGCCAGACCGTGACCGTGCCGGTCATCCTTGACGGCGAGAACGCCTGGGAGCACTACGCTGGCGGCGGCCGACCGTTCCTGCGAGCGCTGTATCAGGCGTTGGCCGCGGCGCCGGACATCGACCCGGTGCCGATGCACGAAGCGACCGCCGGTGCCGCCACGCCGTTGGCGCGCGTCTTCGCTGGATCGTGGATCAACGCCGACTTCGGCATCTGGATCGGCCACGCCGACGACCGGCGCGCGTGGAGCCAACTGCGCGCGCTCCGCGAGCGGTTCGAGATCCTGGCACCACAGCTGAGTCAGGACCAGCGCAACGACGCCCTCGACGCCATGCTGGCGGCCGAAGGCAGCGACTGGTTCTGGTGGTATGGCGACGATCACTCCTCGGCGCACGATCGCGAGTTCGACGCGCTGTTCCGGCACCATCTGCGGCGCGGCTATCGGGCGCTTGGCGAGGAGGCTCCCGACGAGCTGCATCGCACCAACATCTCCACAGTGGTGCCCGGCGACGACCTGGCCGCGCCTGGTTTTGTCACCATCCCTGGCGACGGGGCTATCAGCCGAGCTGGCGGGCGATTCTTCGCGCGACTGGGCGCGGTGCCGCTCGAGCGGCCGGCCGGAGCGATGCACCGGGCGACGGCGCGGGTCGTAGTCGGCTGCGAAGTTGGCGTCTCCAAAGATGGGCTGGCTCTTTGGATCGATACGGCGGCGACCGACCACATCTTCGTCCTCGAAGCGACGGGAGACGCCGACGGCGATTCGGTTCCCGGAGTCAGAAGCTCGACCGTAGCGCCGGGAGGCGTCGTGGTCCCGTGGCCAGATCTGGGTGCCGGCCCAGGTAGCCGGCTGGGCGTCAGACTGGTCGTGAGAGACCCATCCGGGCGCATCGTGGAAACGGTTCCAGCCGACGGCGTCGAGAGGCGCCTCGCCTTGCCAGAC
>JBDTWC010000031.1:0-9907 GCA_040006875.1 Acidobacteriota bacterium
CCCGGGCCCGAGGAACACGTGCGCCCCGCCGTCCACGCCGAAGCCGCGGCCGGGCACGAGCGCGTCGCTGCCGAGGGTCGGCGTCCAGCCCGTGCTGGCCGGCAGCGTCGTCGACACGAGGCGCAGATCGCCGACCCAGCCGCGCAGCGGCTCCTGTACCTGAGCCTCCGCAGCCCACGGCGCAGTGAGCGCCAAGGCCGCAGCGAGCAGCCAGGCGGACGGCGGATGGGACACCGAGCGCTATCCGTTCTTGGCCTTGCGGCGGCCGGCCCAGTACTTTTTCATGCGCGTTGACACTTCCTGGCGCATGGCCGACGACATCGTGGAGCGCTTGCGGGCCTTTGGCGCCTTGGCCGCCGTCCCGGCCTTGGCCGCCTTGGCTGCCTTGGGGCCGCGCGGTCCGGTGGCGCGGTCGTCGACGAAGAGTTCGGGGAATGCCCTGCGGATGGCGGCTTCTTCGCGGCGGATGTCGTCCAGACGCTTCATCGCGCCGAGGCGCGCGAAGCGTCGCATGTCGTCCTTGCTCAAGTCTGTGGCCACTGTCACGAATCCTTCTTGAAGGTGCTGAGGGTCTCGTACACCAGCGTACGAGGGGGCAAGATGGCATCATAGCGGCCCCGGCCCCCATCAGCAATCCGAGGTCAGTAGCCGCTCTTCCCTGCTGCCGCGACCGGCGCGCTCGCCTCGCCGTCCTGCGACTCACGGACGATGCGCACGCCAGCGCTGGCACCGACGCGGCTGGCCCCGGCGGCCACCATGGCCTGCACCTGAGTCAGATCGCGCACGCCGCCGGCCGCCTTCACGCCCATCGAATCGCCGACCACGCGGCGCATCAGGGCCACGTCGGCCACCGTCGCGCCACCCGGGCCGAAGCCGGTCGAGGTCTTCACGAAGTCGGCGCCGGCCGCTTTGGCCAGGGTGCACGCCGTCACCTTCTCGTCGTCGGTCAGCAGCGCCGCTTCGATGATCACCTTGCTCGTGGCGCCGCACGCCCGGCACGCCGCCGCGACCGCGTCGATGTCCTGCTCGACCAGGCGAAGATCGCCTGATTTCAAGGCCCCGACGTTGATCACCATGTCGATCTCGGTGGCCCCGTCGACGATCGCCCGCCGCGTTTCGTAGGCCTTCACGTCGGGCGTGGTCGCGCCCAACGGGAACCCGACCACCGAGCAGACGCCGACGCCGCTGCCGCGCAGGCGCCTGGCCGCCAGCGTCACCCATGCCGGATTCACGCACACCGTCGCGAAGTGGTGCTGCGCTGCTTCAGCGCACAGCGTTTCGATCTCGCTGGCGCTGGCATCGGCCTTGAGCAGCGTGTGATCGATGAGCCGGGCCACCGCGCCGCCGCCACCTCCGGCGTGCATGCCGAGCCGGGCGGCGCCGGCATCGATCACATCTTGCACGCGCGTGGGGCAGCAGTCGAGCTGCCAGCCGTGGCACGGGCAACGGCCCTGCGGCGCACCCCGATAGGCGGCCAGTTCCTCGGCGATGATCGCTACCAGGCGGCCGATATCCACGCTCACGGTGCCATCGCTTGCGCTCATTGCCGCCGCTCCAGTCCTTGGATCTTCCCCAACCGCCGGATGTATCGCGCCTCGGTCATGGGCGTGGACAGCCAGGTATCGACAATGCCCAGGGCGACCTCCGGCGACACCAACGTGGCCCCGAGGGCGAGCACATTGGCGCCGTTGTGCTCGCGGGCGTAGCGGGCCAGCGTCTTGTCGTTGCACATGGCCGCCCGCACGCCGTGGATCTTGTTGGCGGCGATGGCCGAACCCAGACCGGCGCCGTCGATCACGATGCCGGCATCGGCTTCGCCGTGGGCCACGAGCCGGGCCACCCCGGCGGCGATGTCCGGATAATCGACCGGATCGGGCGTGTCGAGGCCGATCTCCTGCACCGCGAGAGCGTGCCTGCGCAGATGGTCGCGGACCAACCGGCGCAGCGCAAGCCCGCTGTGATCGCTGCCCAGGGCCACCCGCCGCACGGGGCTCACCGGGGCGAGGCCCACGCCGTCGCCGAGCGCACCATCGCGCACGACCTCGACGCGCCGCTCGCGCAAGGTGTCGAGGGCGAGCGGGGTGATGTGCCCGCCCGCGGCCAACGTCACCGTCGCGCCGCGCTCGAGGGTGCGGGCGATCGCCTCGGTAATCATGTCGTATCGGATCATCGCCCGTCCTCGCGCCGGCCATCCGGCCGCTGTGCTACCCTCGGCGTCGCATGCCGGCCGACGTCACCCCTCTCATCACCGCCGACCAGATCCGCCAGCGGATTTCCGAACTCGCCCGCGAGATCCGCGCCGATGCGCCCGACGCGGCGCTGCATTTCATCGGCGTCCTCAAGGGTTCGGTGTTCTTCCTCGCCGACCTGCTGCGGGCCATGCCCGGCACCGTGACCATGGACTTCATCGCCGTGGCCAGCTACGCGGGTAGCAAGTCGTCGGGTGAGGTGCGCCTGCTCAAAGACGTCGACCGGGGCCTGCAGGACCGCCACGTGATCGTCGTGGAAGACATCGTCGACACCGGACTCACCCTGCACTACCTGCAGGATATCCTGCGCGCCCGCGGCCCGGCCAGCCTGCGCACGGCGTGCCTGCTGTCGAAGCCGTCGCGTCGCAAGATCGACGTGCCGGTCGACTACGTGGGCTTCACCATCGAGGACCAGTTCGTGGTCGGCTACGGCCTCGACTACGACGAGCAGCACCGGCACCTCCCATACATCGGCGTGCTCACGGTGTGACCGCTGCGCGCACGGCCAGCGCGATCCGGCCGGCCTCGGCCAGCACCGCGCCGGCATCGAGGGTGCGCACGATCCGGCCGCGCATCAGCACCTTGCCGTTCACGATCGTAGTGTCCACGTCGTCGCCGCGCGTGGTGTAGACCAGGTGTGACACCGGGTCGTAGAGCGGGGTCTGGCGGGCCTGATTCATCCGCACGACCAGCAGGTCGGCCCGCTTCCCCGCTTCGAGCGAGCCGATCTGGTCCTGCATCCCGAGCGCCCGCGCTCCGCCCAGGGTAGCCAGCTCCAAGGCCGTGGCGGCACTGACGGCGCGCGGATCGCGGCTCACGTGTTTGGCCAGGAACGACGCCTGGCGCATCGCCTCGAACATGTCGAGGTCGTTGTTGCTGGCCGCCCCGTCCGTGCCCAGCCCGAGCGCGGCGCCAGCCTCCAGATACTGCACCACTGGCGCCGAGCCACTGGCCAGCTTCATGTTGCTCTCGGGGTTGTGCGATACGCCCACGCCCCGCTTCACGAGTGTGGCGATGTCGTCGGGCGACACCCACACGCCGTGAGCCGCGAGCGTGCGCGCGCCGGTGAAGAAGCCGATCGACTCCAGGTAGGCGGTAGGACTGGCCGCACCCCGCTCCCGGGCGACTTTCACCTCATCCTCGGTTTCGGCGAGGTGGATGAGGAGCGGCACGCCTTCCTTGATGGCGAGGTCGCGGGTGGCCAGCAGCGTGGCCTGATCGAGGGTGTAGAGGGCGTGCGGCGCCACCGCTGGGGTGATCAGGTCGTCGCCCTTGAACCGGGCGATGAAGGCTGCGGCTCGGGCCAGCGCCTCGATCGGCGTGGCGGCGTCGGCCACCGGGAACTGAATCACCGTCTGACCGAGCACGCCGCGCAGACCGGCGGCCTTGGTGACCGCGGCGATCTCTTCCTCGAAGTAGTACATGTCGGCGTAGGTAGTCGTGCCCGACTGGATCATCTCGAGCGCCGCCAGCCGGGTGCCGGCCCGCACGAAGGCCGGCGACACGGTCTTGGCTTCGGCCGGGAAGATGTACTTCTGCAGCCAGTCCATGAGCGCCAGGTCGTCGGCCAGGCCGCGATACATCACCATCGGCGCGTGCGTGTGGGTGTTGACCAGGCCGGGCATCACGATCTGCCCGGTGGCGTCGATGACCGAGCGCCCGTGATAGCGCCCGGCAATCTCTGCGGCCGTCGCGACGGCGACGATGCGCGTGCCGTCGATGGCGACGGCGCCGCGAGGAATCACGCGGCGCGTGGCGTCAACGGTGACGACGGTGCCGCCCGTGACCACGAGCGAGACGGTCTTGACTGCTTGCGCGGCGGCGCTCTGCACCGCGGTGACGAGCAGCACGAGAGCCAGAAGGCGGCCGGGGGCGCGCATCGGCCGATTGTAGGCGATTCCCGCCCGGCGCCGGCCGGTCTGCCGGCGCGGGTGCGCGTGATATAACCAAGCGCACCCGTGGTTCACCTCATCACGCACCCGTTCGTGCACGACGCCCTGGCGACGCTGCGCGATGCCTCCACCCCGCCCGACATCTTCCGCCGCGTGGCCCGCCGCATCTCGCTGCTCATCGCCGCCGAGGTGCTGAAGGAAATCCGCACCGTGGAAGGCATGGTGCAGACACCGCTCGGCCCCGCCTTCGCCCGACGCGTCGATGCGCAGGTGACGCTGGTGCCGGTGCTGCGGGCGGGTCTGGGGATGATTGAAGGCGTGCTGGAATTGCTGCCCACGGCGCGTGTGGGCCACATCGGCCTGCAGCGCGACGAGACAACGGCGCTGGCATCGCGCTACTACTTGAAGCTGCCGCCCGACATCGACGGCGACGACGTGCTCGTGACCGACCCGATGCTGGCTACGGGCGGCAGCGCCGTGACCGCGATCCAACTGCTGCGCGAGGCCGGCGTGCAGGATATCCGCTTCGTGTGCATCGTGGCCGCGCCCGAGGGCATCGCCGCGATCGAACGGCGCTACCCGGAGGTGCCGATCTACACGCCGGTCGTGGACCGCGAACTGAACGCCCACAAGTTCATCGTGCCGGGACTGGGCGACTTCGGCGACCGCTTGTTCGGTACGGCGTGAAGGCCGCCTCGGGGTTGCCCCAGTAGCGGCCTTCCGGGTAAACTACCGAAAGATTCTCCTCAACGCGCGCTTGGCTCAGCGGTAGAGCACCGCCTTCACACGGCGGGGGTCCCAGGTTCGAATCCTGGAGCGCGCACCACCTTCGCCTACTTCTTCGCTTCGTCCACGAGCAGCGCCACGATGCGCGCGTAGTGCTCGTCGGTCTCCGCGAACACCTTCATGTAGTCAGCTTCCGACATCTTGTCTTCGCGCCAGTTGCCGTCGAAGTTGAAGATCTTGCCGGCCGCTTCGCGCGTGTCGAATGGATCGTCCTTCTTGGCCTTCTTCGCCTTCAGGCCATCGGCACTCAGGTCGGTGATGATCAGGCGCGACTCGAGCACCGACGCGCTGTTCAGCTCGATGTAGACGTCGCGATACTCGCGTCGGGCCAGCTTCTCGTTGAGGAGTGGTGGGGCCTGGTACTTGGCCGAGATGACGATGATCTGCGACGGGAACACCAGCGCGCCCACGAACAAGTCGGCGCCGTTCGGATCGCGGACGGCAATCGCGTCGAGTTTCTTGCCAGCGAGCAGCTGCGCGAGTTCCTTGGCGCCGGCCGCCGACTTCGACTCCTGTGCCAACGCCGGGGTGGCAAGCGCCGCGATGAGCGACAGAGTCGCCACGCCGTTGAGCCACGAGCCGCCGAGCGACAATTTCTGACGCATGCCTGCCTCCTGGCGCCTCGCGGCGCCGTGCGCGCTAACCGATGAACAACGACTCTTCGTCGTCAGGGGCCGAACGATAGGCCTGACGGCGGCGCGACGCATCGCGCAGATCCCGAAACGCGTCGAATGCGGCTCGGGCCGCCGAGAAGAGCGCGAAGCCGTTCTTGGCCGGACCGCCCACCAGCTGCGAGGCGACGGCGATGGTGCGTTCGGCCGAGAGCGCCAGGTCGCCGAACAGCCGGTCGGCCCGCTCGACCTGGGCCGCGGCCAACGAGACCGCACGCTGGGCTTCGGCGGTCATGGCGGTGAGATTGTTGAGCAGCGGCTTGACGTCGTGTTCGATCTGCGTGGTGAGCTGGTCCACCCGACGGGCCAGACGCAGCCCCAGTACGATCGCGGCGACCTGGATCGACGCCATGAGCGCCACCGCCAGCGCGATGATGGCCAGCCACACGTCGGTCACGCGTTACGCCCTTCTTCGCGCGCCTGCTGGAACGCCTCGCGGCCCCGCTCGATCGCACTGGTGACGTTCTCGCGGTGGCGCTGGTAGAACTCGCGCCCCTGTTCGCCGGCATCGCGCGCCGCGTCGCGGGCCCGATCGCGGCCGTCGCGGGCCCGCTTGCCCAGATACTCACGGGTCTCCTCGCCGGCGGCCGGCGCAAAGAGCAGGGCCGCAGCCGCACCGGCCACCGCGCCGAGCACGAACGCGAGCATCACCGAGCCGCCGCTATTGGAATCTCTCGACATGGAGCCTCCTGAGACCTGCCGTCCGATCAGAACAGACTGACTTTGACGTTCAGGTATTTCTTCGGATCTTTGCGGATGTCCGACACGAGTCCCCGCAGTTCGGACACGGCGCTACTCATGTTCTCATAAAGCTGCTTGTCCTGCAGGAGCAACCCGACGGTGCCCTGGCCCGACTGGAGCCGTCCCGTCAGCTCGTCGAGGCGCGTCGCCGTGGCGGTGATGCGCGCAAACAGCGCGTCGTCGGTGAGGAGCTTCCCCGCTGTGCCCTCGCCCCGGGCCAGACGGCCCGCCACGTCCTCCATGCTGGCGGCGGCCGCCGTGGCCGACTTGGCCAGCGCGGGGTCGTTGAGCAGCGCGCCAAGGCTGCCTTCGCCGCGGCTGATCTTGGCGGTGATGGCATTCATCGCCTGGGTGGAGGCGAGCAGCTCGTTGTAGACCTTCGGATCGTTCAGCAGGCGGCCGACGGCGCCGCGGCCGTTCTGCACGGCATCGGTGACCCGCGCGGCCGAGGTCATGAGCGCCTGGAGATCGCGATAGGCGGCGTCGTCGGTGAACAGCCGGCCCACCGTGCCCTTCCCCGCCCGGATGTCGGCCAGCAGCTTCGACGTCTCACTCAGGCTGTCGCTCGCGAGATCCGATAGTGCGGCAATCGATCCTGGCGCCACGCCCGAGCGCACATAGCCCCATTCGGGAATCGAGCGGCCATTGGGCGCCGCGGTGATGTCGATGGCGCCTTCGCCGAGCAGCGAGATGGCGCCGATGACGGCCACCGACTGATCGGTGATGAGCGGCTTGACGTCGTTTGACACCGCCAGCCAGATCTCGGCGGCCTCGCCCGCGAACTGTACCTCGGTCACGGCGCCCACTTCGATGCCGGCCACCCGTACCGGCGTGCCGCTCTTGACGGTGGCGATGTTCGGGAAGCGCGTCTTCAGCGCATACCGCTGCCAGAAGAAGCCGCCCGCGCCGCCCACGGCAAACACCAGTAAGCCGGCCATGACCACCGCGAAGACGCTGACGATGCCGATCTTCAGTTCCGACCAGGCGAGAGAGCGCGTACGCGGCATTGCAGGGTCTCCTACGAGAGAAACGCGAGGATGTACGGGTCGGTCGAGGCGCGCAGCTCCGGGGCGGAGCCTTCGAACACGATCTTGCCATCGCGCAACATCACAAAGTCCGCTTCTTCGATCTTCTCGGCGCTGGCCGGCGTGATCGGATGTCCGCTCTCGGATCGAACCGCCTGGTTGGCGGCCACGTAGAACGCATCGCGCAGCTGGTGCGTGACGAGCACCGAGGTCACGCCCTCGAGGTCGCGGAGCTTGATGATCTCGGCAGCGACGGCGAGCGCCGTGATCGGGTCGAGTCCCGTGGTCGGCTCGTCGTAGAGCAGCAGCTTGGGCTTGAACGCCATGGCGCGGGCAATGGCCACGCGCCGGCGCTGCCCGCCCGAGAGCTCCGAGGGCATGCGGTCCACGAACGGACCGAGCTCCACGAAGCCGAGCACTTCTTCCACGCGCGCCCGCACCTCGGGCAGCGGCATGGCGGTCTCTTCGTAGAGCTTGTAGCCGACGTTCTCGCCGACGGTGAGCGAGTCGAAGAGCGCGCCTTCCTGGAACACCATGCCGGTGTGATCGCGTACCGGGAAGAGCTCGTTTTCGGTCATCCGTTCGATCTGCTGGCCGTGTACCCGGATGCGGCCGGAGTCGGGCGCCAGCAGACCGAGAATCAGCTTCAGGACCGTGGACTTGCCCGAGCCGCTCGCGCCCAGGAAGATCTTGGTGAACCCCGGAAAGAGCGTGAAGCTGATGCTGTCGAGCACCACGTTGTCGTCGAAGGCCAGGTGCACGTCTTCGAAGACGACGACGGGTTCGTCGCCCGGACGGCCCTGAGCAGGCCCGCGCAAGTGGTCTGGGTGGTTCGCCATCAGAAGAGCAACGAGAGCAGGAGCTGCGTGGAGAAGAAGTCCATGGCAATCACACCCACCGAGGCCGCGACCACGGCGTTGGTCGTGGCGCGTCCCACTCCTTCGGTGCCGCCTCGGGTTCGCAGGCCCACATGGCAGCCCACGGTGACGATGATGAAGCCGAGAAAGAACGGCTTGAGCAGGCCCATCCACACGTCTTCGAGGAACAGGCCGTCGACGACCGACGACCAGTAGAGGCCCGACGGCACGTGCAGGTTCTGCACCGACACGACCCAGCCGCCGAGCAGGCCTACGGTGTTGGCGACCACGGTGAGGATCGGCGTCATGATGATGCCGGCCAGTACGCGCGGCACGACCAGCTTGCGCACCGGGTCGGTGCCCAGAGCGCGGAGGGCGTGAATCTGGTCGGTGACCGCCATCGAACCCAACTCCGCGGCGATGCCCGAACTCACCCGGCCCGCCAGCATGAGGGCGGTCAGCACCGGCCCCAGCTCCTTGATCATCGACGCCGCCACCAAGCGCCCCACGAAGGGGCGCGCTCCGAACTGATCGAGCGTGAAGCCCGATTGCAGGGCGAGCACAGCGCCCGTGAACAGGCCGGTCAGGATCACCACGGTCATCGAGCCGATGCCGATGGCGTCGAGCTGCTCGACGAAGTCGTGCCAGTAGAAGGGCCGCGTCACCGCGCACCGGGCGGTGGCCGCGATGAGCTTGGCGTATTCCTGCACCTCGAGCAGCGCGCGCTTGAGCCACTCGGTGACGGCCGGCGTCATGCTGACCCCGGCGGACGGGTCAGACCCAGGGCTCGCGTCTTGGCGACCACGATCTGGTCGCGGAGGCCCGCGGCGGCTTCGAAGTCGAGATTGCCCGCGGCCTCGCGCATGCGCAGCTCGAGCGCGCCGATGCGCGCTTCGAGTTCACCGGGCGTGGCCCCGGTGTCCGGCCCTTCGGGCCCGGTGCCGTAGTCGCGCTCGTAGACGCTCGAGAGCACGCCGTCGATATCCTTGATGATGGTCGTGGGGGTGATGCCGTGTTCCTGGTTGTAGGCGGCCTGGATGGTGCGCCGGCGCGCGGTTTCGTTGATCGCCATGCGCATCGAGTCGGTCACCGTGTCGGCGTACATGATCACCTGGCCGTTGACGTTGCGGGCGGCCCGGCCCGACGTCTGGATGAGCGACCCCGCTGAGCGGAGGAAGCCTTCCTTGTCGGCGTCGAGCACCGCCACGAGCGACACCTCGGGCAAGTCCAGGCCCTCGCGCAGCAGGTTGATGCCGACCAGCACGTCGAAGACCCCGCGGCGCAGGTCGCGCAGGATCTCGGTTCGTTCGAGGGTGTCGATGTCCGAGTGCAGGTAGCGCACGCGCACGCCGAGCTCATGGTAGTACTGCGTGAGGTCTTCGGACATGCGCTTCGTGAGCGTGGTCACGAGCGTACGTTCCTGGCGCGCGACCCGGATGCGGATCTCCGCCAGCAGGTCGTCGACCTGGCCCTTCACGGGCCGCACCTCGATCGGCGGGTCCATCAAGCCGGTCGGGCGGATCACCTGCTCGACCACGACGCCGCCGGATTTCTGTAGTTCGTAGGGGCCGGGCGTGGCCGACACGTAGACCGTCTGCGGGACCCGTGCTTCCCACTCATCGAAGCTGAGCGGCCGGTTGTCGAGCGCCGACGGCAACCGGAAGCCGTACTCGACCAGCACCTCCT
>JBDTWC010000032.1:0-9895 GCA_040006875.1 Acidobacteriota bacterium
GAGAAGAAGGCCATCGACATCGGCAGCTTCTACGCCGACTCCACCAGGTTCATGCACGCCACCGGCTGGTGCCCCACCGTGGCGCTGCGCGACGGGCTGGCGAGCACGCTTGCCTACTACCGCGCGCACTACGCGGCCTACATCGGCGAGCCGGCGGCATGAGCGGCCCACCGCTTCGCGTGCCCTTCAACGTGCTCCGCCCGCTCGACGACGAGCGCCCCGCCATCGACGCCGCGATCACGCGGGTCATCGACTCCGGCTGGTTCGTGCTCGGACCTGAAGTGGCGGCGTTTGAAGCCGAGTTCGCCGCCGCGGTCGGCGCCGCGCACGCCGTGGGCGTCAACACCGGCACCGACGCCCTGGCCCTGGCGCTGCGCGCGCTCGGCATCGGGCCTGGCGACGAGGTGATCACGTCGCCGCTGTCGGCGGCCTACTCGGCGCTCGCCATCGACATGACCGGGGCCCGCCCGGTGTTCGCCGATATCGATCCCGAGAGGCTCACGCTGGATCCGGCCGCGGCCGAAGCGGCGATCACGCCGCGCACGCGCGCGCTGATGCCCGTGCACCTCTACGGCCAGCCGGCCGACATGACGGCGATCGGCGCCGTGGCGGCGCGACATCGACTGTTCGTGGTGGAAGACGCCTGTCAGGCACATCTGGCCACGCACCGCGGCGTGCCCGTCGGCCGCGGGTCGGCCGCCACCGCCTACAGCTTCTATCCGACCAAGAATCTTGGGGCCCTCGGCGACGGCGGCGCGGTGACCACCGACGACCCAGCGGTGGCCGAGCGCATCAAGCGGTTGCGCAACGGCGGCCAGTCGAGTCGCTATCATCACGACCAACGCGGCGTGAACACTCGGCTCGACGAACTGCAGGCGGCGGTGTTGCGCGCCAAGCTCCCCGGTCTGGCCGCGCGCACCACCGTGCGTCGGCGGCTCGCGGCCGACTACCGGGCGCGCCTGCAGGGCACGCCCGTGCACCTGCCGCGCGAGTTCGACCCGGGTCACGTCTATCACCTCTTCCCCGTGCTCATCGACCACCGCGATCGCTTCCAGGCACACATGCGCGACGCCGGCATCGACACCCTGATTCATTACCCCGTGCCCATTCCGCGGCAGCCGGCCGCGGCGACGTGGGCTCCCAGTCAGTGCCCGAATGCCGACCGCGTGTGCGCCGGCGTCGTGTCATTGCCGTTGTATCCTTCGCTCACGGCTGCGGCCGTGGCTGAAGTGGCGGCCGCGGTTGCGGCCTTTTCGAGGTGAACACCATGCGAGTTCTGATCACGGGAGGCGCGGGCTTCGTTGGCTCGCACCTGTCCGAAGCCCTGTTGGCCGCCGGGCACCACGTGCACATCGTGGATGACCTCTCCACCGGGTCCATCGACAACGTCTCGCATTTGAAGTCGCACCCGCACTTCGGCTACACCATCGACACCGTCTTCAACGAGCAGCTCACGGCCGAACTGGTCGACCACGCCGACATCGTGTTCCACCTTGCGGCCGCGGTCGGCGTGAAGCTCATCGTCGAACGCCCGGTGCACACCATCGAGTGCAACGTGCACGGCACCGAAGTGGTGCTGAGGCACGCCAACAAGAAGAAGAAGCTGGTGCTGCTCGCATCCACCTCCGAGGTCTACGGCAAGAGCACCGACGTGCCCTTCCGCGAGGACGCCGACCTCGTGCTCGGCGCCACCACCCGGCACCGCTGGGCCTACGCCTGCAGCAAGATGCTTGACGAATTCCACGGCCTTGCCTACTACAAGGAGCGGAAGCTCCCGGTGGTGGTATTCCGCCTGTTCAACACCGTGGGCCCGCGCCAGTCGGGACAGTACGGCATGGTGTTGCCGAACTTCGTGCGCCAGGCGCTCGCCAACGAGCCGATCACGGTGTTTGGCGACGGTACCCAGAGTCGCAGCTTCACCTATGTGGGCGACGTCGTGCGCGGACTGCTGGCCCTCATGCAGGAAGCCAAGGCCATCGGTGGGGTGTTCAACATCGGCAACGTCGAGGAAGTGACCATCTACGAGCTGGCCGAGCGGGTGAAGGCGGCCACCGGTTCCACTTCGTCGATCGTGAAAATCCCCTATGAACAAGCCTACGATTCGGGCTTCGAGGACATGCCGCGCCGGGTGCCGGATCTGACCAAGATCAACCAGCTGGTCGGCTACGAGCCCAAGGTCCAGCTGGACGAGATCATCCGCCTGGTGGTCGAGGACTTCCGCGCTCGTTGACCTCCGCCCCGGGGCGTATACTGACATCATGCTCCGGGGATGCTTCTTCGTGCTGGCGCTCGGCGTGGCTGTGCCTGCCTGGGCGCAGCAGTTGAGCCTCGACATCCGTGACGGCCTCGTCACCATGTCGGCCACCAACGTGCCGGTGCGCCAGGTGCTGGAGGAATGGGCCAAGGTCGGTGGCACCCGCGTGATCGGCGCCGAGCGCGTCTCCGGGCCGGCGCTCACGCTGAGTCTCGAAGGTGTTCCCGAGGGCAAGGCCCTCGACATCATCCTGCGCGGCGCCGCTGGCTTCATGGCCGCAGCGCGGACGGTGCCGGGCACCGGCCGATCGGTCTACGACCGGATCATGGTGCTCGCCACCAGCACGCCGCCAGCCGGTGGCAACGCCGCGGGCGCCGCCGGCGCCGCCGGCCGTCCGGCCGCGAATCGCTTCGGCGTGCCGACCGCCGCCACGGCCGCGGATACCTCGGATGCCGGCGTCAACGACACGCTCGAGATGAACGAGCAGCCGCAGGTGAACCCGTTTGCCAACGCCTTCGGCCAGCCCGGCATGCCGAACCCATTCGGGCAGCCCGCGCAAGCCGTGCCGTTCGGCCAGCCGGCGCAGGGCAATCCGTTCGGACAGGCGATTCCGCAGCAGCCGTTCCAGCCCGGAGGCAACTTCTTCCAGCCGCTGCAGCCGGCCACCGGCGTGCCCACCGCGCCGCCGGGCACGGGCTTCTTCGGCGCCGGCGGCTCGGTGACGCCCGGCATGATCCAGCAGGCGCCGCAGCAGGTGCCTCCGGGCACCCGCCCCCGGCCGCCAGGTTAGCCTGGCCCGCGATGGCCGACCTCGACCGCTACCGCGCTGACGACCGCCGCGCGTTGGAACAGCTGTACCGGCGCACCGCCGGACCCGAAGCCGTCGATCGCCTGAAGCTCACCTGGCAGTGGGAGCGGCGGCAGAACCCCGGCGCCCGCGGGGCCGCGGCGCCGTGGGTGGTGCGCGAGGGTCCGTCGCTCGTCGGCGCCCTCAACGCCATTCCCGTCCGCCTCACACTCGCCGGCAAGGACGTGCGCGGCGCCTGGCTCGCCGATCCGGTGGTTGCCTCCGAACGCGATCGCCAGGGACTGCAGGAGATGCTCATCCGCGCCTGGCATCGCGATACCGACGTCACGCTGGCCTCCGGGCTGAGCGACGCGGCGCGCGCGGTGCTCGAGAAGATGCGCGTGCCCAAGGCCGTGCCGCTGCCGTGCCTGGTCAAGCCCCTCAGCCGCCGAGCGCTGCGCCGGCCCGACTGGCCGCAGCCCGTGAACCGGCTGGTGTCGGCGGTGACGCTGCCGTTTGTGCGGGTAGTGGCGCGACAGAGGCCGCTGCGCGAGTCGGTTGAAGTCGTGCGCCGTCTCGATGGCGGCGTCGACGAACTGTGGGATCGCGTGGCGCCGAAGCTGACGCTGGCCGTGCGCCGCGATGCGGCCTACGTGAACTGGCGCTACGCCGAGCCGCCCCATGCGCGTTACGCCATCGCCCTGCTGCGCCGCGGCCAGGACGTCGCCGGCTACGCCGTCTACCGCCATGCCCACGAGCCGCGCGGCCGGGTCACGCATCTGGTCGACTTGCTGGCCGATCCAGGCGACGACCGCGCCGTGAAGACGCTCCTGCGCTGGGTCGATCGCGAAGCCCTCACCGTCGACTCGGACAAGATCCGCTGTCACCTGCTGCACGCCGGCTTCCGCAGAGTGCTCAAGCGCTCCGGTTACTTCGGCGTGCGCTCCGGCGTGTCGTTGTCGATCAAGGTCAACGATCCGGCGACGACGCGCGCCTTCTACGACACCACGGCCGACTGGCACTTCACCTACGGTGATGCCGCCATCGACCACTGACCACAAACGACGTTCCGCCACGGACCCGACTCATGTCCCTCATAGAGACCCTGACAGCCGACATCGGCCGCGCGATGAAGGCCAAGGACGCCACCACACTCACGGCCCTGCGCATGCTGAAAACCGCGCTGACCAGCAAGAGCATCGAGAAGAGCCGCGACCTCGAGCCGGCGGAAGAACTGCAGGTGGTCAACGCGCTGGTCAAGCAGCGGCGCGATTCGATCGAGCAGTTCGCTGCGGCCGGCCGCCACGAACTCGCCGCCAAGGAGCAGGCGGAAATCACCGTGCTCGACGCCTATCTGCCGCCCGCGGCCAGTGACGACGACCTCACCGCGGCGGTCGCCGCGGCGATGGCGTCGACCGGGGCCGCGAGCGCGAAGGACATGGGCAAGGTGATGAAGGCGGTCATGGCCGCGCTGGCCGGCAAGACCGTCGACGGCAAGCGTGTCAACGAACTGGTGCGCGCCGCGCTCGCCGGCTGACGCAAACTTTTTGGCGGCCTGGTCCGTCTATACCTGTTGAAAGGCCTAGTCAGCCTCTCACCATCCTCCTCGGGCTCCCGCCGAAAGGCCGGAGCCCTGTTTTTTGCGGTTCGGAACCTGACCCGGTGCACCTTCGAAGCAGAGGCACCGTGCTACGCTTCAGACGGTTTCAATGTCAGTAGCGGAGCCGAATCCCGGCGCCACCGCGGCGCCCCCGCCGGCCGAACGCGTCACGACCGGCGTCAGGCCCCCCTCCTCGTCTGCCGGCCTGGCCCGATCCGCCGGCGTCGCTGGCGCGGCCACCATGACCAGCCGCGTCTTCGGCCTGATGCGCGATCAGGTGCTCGCCTATTGGTTCGGGGCCAGCGACGCGATGGACGCCTACCTGGTCGCCTTCCGCGTGCCCAATTTGGTGCGCGATCTCTTCGCCGAAGGCGCCATGAGCGCGGCGCTGGTGCCAACCTTCAGCCGTACCCTCGAGCTCGAGGGCCGCGATCGCGCGTGGCAGCTCGGCAACGCGGTCATGACGACGCTGATGCTGGCGGCGGCGATGGCCGCGGCCGCCGCGATCGTGTTCGCGCCGCAGCTCGTGCACCTGATGGCCGGCGACTTCTCCGCCGTGCCCGGGAAGTTCGAACTCACGGTGCTGCTGACCCGCATCATGGCGCCGTTCCTCATCCTGGTCGCGATGGCGGCCGCGTGCATGGGGATGCTGAACTCGCTCAACATCTTCTTCATCCCGGCGCTGGCCCCGGCGATGTTCAACATCGCGTCGATCGTGGTCGGCATCGCGTTCGTGCCGGTGGCCATCGCGCTGGGCGTGCGGCCGATCCTCGCCATGGCCTACGGCACGCTGGTCGGCGGCCTCGGCCAGGTGGCGTTGCAGTGGCCGGCGCTGCGCCGCGAGGGCTTTCGCTTCCGCCCGCGGTTCGACTTCACCGATCCGGGCCTGCGCCGCGTGCTCACCTTGATGGGCCCCGGCATCGTGGGTCTGGCCGCCACGCAGGTCAACGTGTTCGTGAACACCGTGGTCGCCACCGGCGAAGGCACGGGCGCGGTGTCGTGGCTCACCTACGCCTTCCGCGTGATGTACCTGCCGATCGGTCTTTTCGGCGTGTCGATCGCCACCGCCACCACGCCGGCGATGTCGCGCCTGGCCGCCATCAACGACACTCCGCGCATGCGCTCCACGCTGGCTTCGGCGATCTCGCTGATGCTTACGCTCAACGTGCCGGCTACGTTCGGCCTCGTGGTGCTGGCCGGCCCGATCGTACAGCTGCTGCTGCAGCGCGGACACTTCACGCCCGCCGACACGGTCGCCACCGCCGCCGCCGTGCAGCTCTACGCGCTCGGCCTGGTCGGCTATTCGGTGGTCAAGATCGTGTCGCCCACCTTCTACGCCATGGGCCGAAGTCGCACCCCAGCGGCCGTGGGTGTGGCCGCGGTGCTGCTCAACGCCGCGCTCAGCGTCTCGAGCTCGCCCTATCTCGGCTACAAGGGGTTGGCGCTGAGCGCGTCAATCGCGTCGCTGTTCAACGCCGGCACGCTGACGTGGATGGCGCGCATCGCGCTCGGCGGCCTCGAGCTACGGCGCGTGATGGCGACCTTCACGAAGACGCTGGTCGCGTCCGCGGCCATGTCGGTGGCGGCGTGGGCCGCCATCACCGGCATGAACGCGCTGCTGCCGGGGTCAGCGCTGTGGCTCCAGGTGGCGCGGCTGGCGGCTGCGATCGGCCTGGCCATCGTGACCCTCGGCCTGGCCGCTCAGGGGTTGCGCATCAGCGAGTTCGAAGAGATGCGCGATGCCGTGATCGTGCGCCTGCGCCGGATGCTCGGCCGCTAAGGTGGCGCGGGCGCGGCAGAGGCCGTGCGCACGGGCCGTCGGCGTCAGTAGGCGTTGACGAGCGACGCCCAACCCAGGCCGCGGGTGCCGGCGCCCGCAGACACCGCGGTTCGCTCGAGCGGGGCGTCGAGCCGAGCGTGCGTCGCCGCAGTCGGCGTCAGGCACGAGCCCGTGTCGATGAAGCGCAGCGCTGCAGCCAGCGAGGCCTCGTCGGCTGATCCGAGATCGCGATTGAGGTCGTCGGCCGCGAGGCAATCGGCGGCCAGTCCGTCGAAGTAGCCGCCTTGGCCGGCGCCATTGACCATCGCGAACGACACCGCGGCCAGGACCTGGTCGCAGAACGGCAGTGCGTATTGACCGACCGGTTTGCCGTAGGTGCGATCGCCCACCACGACGACGGGAATGTAGGGACGCAAGCCGTTGATGACCAGCTCGCTGGCCGAGGCGGTGGCGCGCGTGGCGACGACGATCAGGCGATCGAGGCGCAAGGCCGGCCCGGGATTCGAGAAGCGCAGCGTTTCGTTGAGGCGCAGATTGCGGTCGTTGTGACGCGATTCGGCGAAGACCTGGTCGCGCAGCGGCGAGCCGCCGATCAGGCTGGCCAGGTGCACGGCCACGTCGACCAGACCGCCGCCGTTGTAGCGCAGGTCGAGCACGAGTTCCGACACTCCGGCCTCCTTGAGCGCCGCGAAGGCCTGGTCGAGCGCCGCGGTCGAGGGCCGCACGAAGTTGCGGAAGAAGAGATACCCGACCCGGCGGCCGCCGACGGCGAAGACGCGCGTGAGTGACACCGTCGGGATGGTCACGGCGCGCTTGCGCACGACCGCCGTGCGGCGCTCGCCGCTGCGCCGCGTGAACTCGAGCGCCACCTCGAGTCCGGCCTGCGCCGGTCCGAACGCGCTGTCGACCGCGCCGGCGCCCACGAGGACGGACACGGCACGGCCGTCGACGACCTCGATGCGGGCGCCACGCTCGAGCCCGGCCTCTTCGGCCGGGCTGCCGGGGAAGACCTGCAGCACGCGCAGCTCGCTGGCCACGACCGCCGTCGACAGACCGAGGCCGATGAACTGGCTGTCGGAGAAGAGCGCCTCGTTGGCGGCGCGCGAGGTGATGTAGGTGAAGCTCGAGTCGAGCGGCCGGAAACGGGCGGCGTCGAGATACGCCTCTGGCGAGGCGTAGCGGGCCGGGTCCAGGTCCGGCACGTCGCGGTACCAGAGATAGAGTTCCTGCAGGGTGTCGCGCACGAAGGCCGCCTGCCCGGTGGCTGTGCACGACACCGCTTGGCCCCGCGCCGGCGCCGCCGCCAGCAGCAGTGCGGCCAGAACGAGCGCTGAGCGGAACACCCGCATGATGGCGCCATCATAGCCTGCCGCGCGACGGCCGCCGCGGGCCGGTCGGCGCACCGAGGCGCGAAGTGGCGCCGTGTAGACTATCTCGATGGGATCACTGCGATGACCACGGCCGACGCCGTGGCCGCGCCCGCGTCATCGGCCGTAGCGCCGGGCCTTGCCGGCCTGTCGCCGACCGTCGTCTCGCTCGCTTCGACTCACTTCATCGTCGACGCCTACACCAACATCTACACGCCCCTGCTGCCGCTCTTCATCCCGCAGCTCGGGCTCTCGCTCACGGCCGTGGGCACGCTGGCGATGTGCTTCCAGATGGCGTCGTCGGTCTCGCAGCTGGGATTCGGCGCGCTCGCCGATCGCTGGCGGCCGCGGGTGCTGCTCGTCGCCGGTCCCCTGGTGTCGGTCGTCGTGCTGAGCCTGGTGGGCCTGGCCCCGTCGACCTTCGCGCTGGGCGCGCTGCTCGTGCTCGGCGGATTCGGCGGCGCCGCGTTCCATCCGCCGGCGGCCGCCGCGGTCTTTCGCGCCTCGGGCGCCAACAAGGGCTTCGCGATGTCGGTGCACATCACCGGCGGGTCGATGGGCATGGCCATGGCTCCGCTGTTCTTCGCGCCCATCCTCGAGCGCCTCGGCCTGCACTGGTCGCCGATCATCGCCGTGCCTGGCCTGGCGGCGCTGTGGGTGCTCCTGCGGCGCGTGCCGGCGATGGCGCGGCCCGAGCGGACGGGCCGCGAGGGGTTCGCCGGCCTGCGGCCGTACGCCAGGCCGCTCACGCTGCTCTACTTCTCGGTCGTGCTGCGCACGCTGACGTCGGCGGGCTTCGCGACGTTCATGCCCGTCCTGCTCACCTCGCAGGGCATGTCGATCGCCAACGCCAGCCTGGCGTTGACCTGCTACCTGCTCGTCTCGGGCATCGGGGGGTTCTCTGGCGGACCGCTGGCCGACCGGTTCGGACCCAGGCGCGTGATCCTCACCTCGCTCATCTCGTCGGTGCCGTTCATGGTGGCGGCATCGCAGCTCACTGGCTGGTGGTTCACGGCCGCCATCTCGATTGGCGGTCTGCTGCTGCAGTCGACGCTGCCGGTGAACGTCACCTACGCGCAGATGCTCGCCCCCGTGGGCGCCGCCACGGTGTCGTCGCTGATGATGGGCTTTGCCTGGGGCGTCGGCGCCGTGATGGTGCCGCTCGTCGGCTGGCTCGGCGACCTGTGGGGGCTGCCCACTGCGCTCCTGTGCATCTCCGGCGTGCCGCTGCTCGCGGCCGCGCTGGCGGCCCAGCTGCCCGAGCGTGCCCGGCATCACGACCCAGAGGCCCAGAACAACGGGGACGCGCCCGCTGCGACCCTATAATCGACACATGTCCCGCTACGGCAGCGTTGCGTACTCCATGGGGCCGGGCCCGCTCAGCCAGGCGGTGAAGACCCTGATCGCGATCAACGTGGCCGGCTACCTGCTGAGCCTGATCGTCCCGGGCATCATCGTCCGGCTCGGCCTGCTGCCGGCGATGTTCACGGGCCAGCTCGCGCTCTGGCAGCCAGTCACCTACATGTTCCTCCACGGGGGGCTCGGGCACCTCGTGTTCAACATGCTCGCCCTGTGGATGTTCGGCACCGAGCTCGAGCGCACCTGGGGCACGCGCTTCTTCGTGCGCTACTACATGGTCACGGGCATCGGCGCCGCGCTCGTCACCGTGGCGTGGTCGCTCAGCCCCCTGCCCTTCGCCGCCGAGATGTACCAGTCGGTGGTCGTGGGCGCGTCGGGCGCCATCTACGGCCTGCTGCTGGCCTACGGCATGTACTTCCCCAGCCGCACGATCTACCTGTACTTCCTGTTCCCGATCCAGGCCCGCTATTTCGTCATGCTGGTGGGCGCGATTGCGTTCCTCTCGTCGATTGGCAGCTCGGGCGGCGGCGTGGCGCACGTGGCGCACCTGGGCGGTCTGCTGGTGGGCTATCTGTACTTGAAGGGCCGCCGCGGCCCGCTCGACGAGATCAAGTACCGTTGGCTGAAGTGGCGCCTGGGCCGATCGCGCACGAAGTTCGACGTCCACCAGGGCGGCAGGCGCGGCCCCGACAGTCGCGGTGGTTCGGGCGGCGACTGGACGAAGGAGTGGAAGAAGCACGTGCACTAG
>JBDTWC010000033.1:0-9808 GCA_040006875.1 Acidobacteriota bacterium
ACCGCTCGTCCGCACACGTCGGGTTCGACTTGGGCCGCCCTCCGGGGCGGCCCAAGCTATTTGTGGCCGCTCGTGGAGGCTCCAGCCGTGCTCACCGCCGCTTCCCGCATCACCCTCGTCGGCGTGCCCTGGGACGCCTCGTCGTCGTTCCAGCGGGGCGCGGCCGCGGCGCCCGCCCACATCCGCGCAGCGCTGTGGTCGGCCTCGACCAATACCTCGACCGAACTCGGCATCGCGATCGAGCGCGAGGGCCTCGCCGACGCCGGCGACCTGAGGCTGCCCGACGAAGGCGCCGCCGCCAGAGCCATCATCGAGGCGGCGATCGCCGGCGTGCTGGCTCACGGCGGCGTGCCGTTCGCTCTGGGCGGCGATCACTCGATCAGCTATCCCGTGCTCAGGGCCTTCCGCGCCAGCGGCCCGGTCACGATCCTGCACGTCGACGCTCACGGCGACCTCTACGACCAGTTTCCGCTGCCCGCCGCCGGCGACCCGCCCGACACTCTCCCTGACCGCTACTCACACGCCTGTCCGTTCGCGCGCATCATGGAGGAGGGGCTGTGCCGCCACCTGGTGCAGGTCGGCATCCGCACCATGACCCCCCATTTACGCGCTCAGGCAAGTCGCTTCGGGGTCGAGGTCTACGGGCCAGACGCGTGCGCCGACGTGCCCGCAGAGGCCCTCGAGGGCCCGCTCTACGTGTCGCTCGACCTCGACGGGCTCGATCCTGCTTTCGCGCCGGGCGTCGCGCATCCCGAGCCGGGCGGGCTGTCGGTGCGCGAGGTCGTACGGCTGCTGCACCGCATCCGCGCGCCCATCGTCGGTGTCGATGTCGTCGAGTTGAACCCGGACAACGACGTGCGCGACCTGACCGCGCGGGTAGCGGCCAAGCTGCTCAAGGAAGCGGCGGCGGTGGCCATCCGGAACGGCCGGCCGTAGGGCTGCGCCGGCGACGCCCGCGACCCGCTCCAAAGAAATGCCCGGAGCGGATGTGCCGCCCCGGGCCTGAATCAAGTGTGGGTCGTGGCGCGCCACAAAGGCGCGCCGCTGCCGTTAGTTGAACATGTAGCGGAAGCTCAGCATCATCACGTAGACGTCGGCGATACCGGCGTTGGTCTGGTACGACTTGGTGATCGGGTTGCCGTTCAGGAGCTGCATCCGGTAGCTCAGGGCGCCGGTGGCGTCAGCGGCCGGATTGGTCAGGATCTGGCTGTTGATGAGGCGCTGACCGGCGCCCCACTTGCTGTTCAGCAGGTTGCCGAAGTTGCTGATGTCGAGTCGCACCTGCGCCGAGTGCCGCTTGCCGCGCACCGAGTGGAACAAGTCCTGGGTCAGGCTGAGGTCGACCCGGTGCACGACCGGAACGAACACGGCACCACGCTGCGCGTATTCGCCGCGGTGCTTACGCAGGTAGTCGTCCTGCGAGATCAAGGCCTCGAAGGCTGCCGCCTGCTCGGCTGGGGTGTAGGTACGACCCGAGGTCGTGAACGCAGCGAAGTTCATCTCGGAGGGGTCGCGCGGGATGTAGATGAGGTCGTTGCCCGACACCGTGTCGCCGTTGGCATCGCCCGAGAAGACGAAGCTGGAGTTGCCGTTGGTGTGCGCCTCGTAGTACGCCGACAGGGTGGTGGCACCGAAGCCGAAGTACTGGCGCGAGTAGTTCGCCTGGAGGAACCAGCGCTTGCCGGGCGAGTTGCTCGAGTAGGTCAGCTCGGGGTTGTTCGGATCGAACCTGATCGGGTTGGCCGAGCCCCAGGAACTGCCCGCGGTCGACGACGGCTCGACCAGGCTCTTCGACACGCCGTAGCTGAAGCCGGCCTTGGCGCCGAAGCCACGGCTCAGCGCCTTGGCAAGCGAAGCCGAGTAGTTCCAGGAGCGGTTCTCGCTCTGGTTCTTGATCACGTAGGCGGCGGTGATCTGGTTGCCGGGCAGGTTGTTCAGCCTGGTGACGCACGGGCCCATCTGTCCGGCAGTGGCGCACGCGGGGTTCGCGGCGTTGGCCACCCAGCGGGGACGCGGGTCGACGCCGGTGAAGGTCGACTGCGCCGCCGGCAGGTTGGCGTTGAGGTAGACCGGCGCGTTCAGGTCGCGGTTGTAGATGAAGTCGGTGGTGGCGATGAGCCCCAGGGGCAGGCGGCGGTCGATGCCGATGTTGGTGCGCCACGTCTGCGGGAAGCGGAAGCCGGCGTCGGTGACATCGAGCTCGTAGCTGGCCGCGGCGGCCCCGGTGGCCACCGGCTTGTAGCGGTCGGGGTCGGGCGTGAACGGGAACGCGCTCGTGTTCCGGTTGTCGATGAAGCCGGACAGCACGCCGGTGTTGCCGATCTGGTTCGAGATCCAGACGTAGGGCGGCTTGCCGGTGAAGATGCCCGTGCCGCCGCGCACCTGGGTCTGCTGATTGCCCATCACGTCGTAGTTGAGGCCGACGCGCGGCGACCAGTAGGGCGTCGTCTCGGGCAGTGACGCGGTCGAGTAGTTGACCGGCGAGCCGTCCTGATCCCGGAACGTCAGCGCGTCGGCCGCCGGGTTGGGGAACGCGGTGTTGTCGAACCGCGGCACGTCGACGCGCAGGCCGGCAATGACGGTCAGGTTGTTGCGCGGCCGCCATTCGTCCTGCAGATAGCCGCTCGCGTAGTAGACATCGAGATTCTGCAGGGGCGGCGTGGTCTGGCCGGGCTGCAGCAGATAGCGCACCTGGAAGATGTTGAGCGGCGCGGCCGATGTGGTGCGATTCGGATTGGCCAGGTAGCCGTTGGCATCGGCATAGAAATCGGCCAGCGTGTTGTAGGAGTAGGCGCTCTGCACGCCGAAGTAGAACGAGTTCTCGGAGTGGAACTTCTCGAGCGCGCCGCCGAGCGTCAACGAGTGGCTCTTGGTGTACTTCGTGAGGCTGTCCTGGGCCTGGAACGTCTTGTAGCGGAGCAGGTTGAAGGGCGTGAACGGCTCGGAGCCGAAGGCGGTTTGCGCGCTGCCCAGGCCGTCGCCGATGACCACGAACGGGAACAGGTTGGCGAGCTGATCGCGGCTCTCGTCCTGCGACGTGTAGCCGACGATGAGGTTGTTGGTCAGCGTGCCGAAGGAAGAGTTCCATTCGCCCACGCCCGACTTCAGGTTCTCGAGAATTTTGTAGTTCGAGTTCTGGAAGGCCAGGAAGTTGGTCGAGAGCGTGGGCCGGCTCGTACCCAGCGAGGACGAGCCCGACTGGTTCACGTCGGTGCTCGAGCTGAGCTGGTTGTAGCGGAACGTGATCTTGTTGGTGGTGTTGAGGTTGTAGTCGCTCTTGATCATCCAGGGCGTGCCCGGCGTCTCCTTCGGCACGTTCTCGAACAGGCCGGTGTCGTATTTGAAGTTCTGCTGCAGGTAGGCGCTGAGCGCGGTCATGTCGGACGCCAGCACTCGCGTGACATTGCCGGCCACCGGCTCGCCGCCCCGGTTGGCGCGGAACGTGTTGAGCGGTCGCTTGTCTTCCTGGTGCTCGACGCTCACGAACGTAAACAGCTTGTTCCTGAGGATCGGGCCGCCCAGCCAGCCGCCGGCGGTGTTGGTGTCGAAGGTGCCGGGATTGAACGTCTGGCCGGCCGCCTTGGTGCCGACGTACGACTCGTTTCTGGTGCGGTAGTAGCCCGACCCGGTGAACCGGTTGGTGCCGCTGCGGGTGACGGTGTTGACGCCGGCGCCGGTGAAGTTGCCCTGGCGCACGTCGTAGGGCGCCACGCTGACCTGCACCTGCTCGATCGCTTCGAGCGAGATCGGCGCGACGCCGGTGCGGTCGCCGATGGCGCCGGTGGTGGTGCCGATGCCGAACGAGTTGTTGAAGTAGGAGCCGTCGACGGTGACGTTGTTGGCGCGATTGTCCTGGCCGACGAAGGTGCCGCTGCCGCCGTACTGCGGCGTGAGGCGGGTGATGTCGGTGATGCGCCCGGAGACCGTGGGCAGCGTCGCCAGCTCTTCGCGGGTCACCGCGGTGGCCGGACCGGTGCGGCTCGAGCTGAACACCGGGCTCGATTCACCGACCACCTGCACCGTTTCGGCGACCGCGGCGATGGTGAGCGTGAAGGCCATGTCCTGGGTGACGCCGAGGCTGAGCGTGACGTTGCTGCGCGTCGCGGTGACGAATCCAGGCAACTCCGCCGTGATGGTGTAGGGGCCGCCGACGCGCATTCCGGCGATCGTGTAGCGACCGTCCGCCTGCGACACGGCGCTGTAGTTCGTGCCCGACGGCTGATGCACCGCCGCAATCGTCGCCCCGGGCACGACGCCGCCCTGGGCGTCCTTCACGACGCCGGTCAGTCCGGCCGTGGTCACGCCTTGTGCCGCGGCGCCGCCGGACACGCTGACGACGAACAGCGCGGCCAGCACTATGAACTTCGGTAATGGGTGGCTGAGAACCTTCATGAGAGTCTCCATTTGACGATTTTTTTGAACCGCTCTACTTTACCAAACCGATCCGGCCGGAACGTGTCGGTTGGGTAAAGACGCTGTCGCTCCCGGGTACGACAAAAGGGCCGTTCCGCCACGACGGCGAAACGGCCCTTGGTGTCGTTGGTGATGCGCTGCGCTGATGCGGCGCAGAGAGCGCGCTGGAGACTACTTCGCCGGCGTCGCGGCGGCGGTGGCAGCCGCGCTCTTCGCCTTGCGCATGTTTTCGGCCTTGTCGCGCAGCTGGTCGGCTTCGCGGATCAGCGCCTGTTGCTTGGCCGGGTCCTTGATCAGATTGGCCTGAAGACGGAGCAGGAGGTTCTTGTAGGCAATCGCCTCCATGTAGTCGTCCTTGATGGAGATGGCCTTGTCCACCGACTCGATGCCCTTGAGCACCATGTCGAGTTTCTCGGAGTCCTTGAGGCGGAAGTCGCGATACGCCTTGTCCCAGTAATAGGTCGACACGGTGTAGTGCGCTTCGGGGTTGTTGGGCTCGATGGCCACGCGCTGGTTGAGGGCTTCGATGGTCTTCGGGAAGTCGCCCTGGCGGTTGTAGTAGCCGGCCAGCTGCATGTAGACGTTGGGATCGCTCGGCCTGGCGTCTTTCGCTTTCAGGAAGGTGGCCTCGGCGAGCTCGTACTCGCCTGAGTTCTCGTAGATGCTCGCCAGCTGGAAGTAGTTGGAGGGGTCGGCCGGGTCGAGCTCGATCATCTGCTTGACGATCGGCTCGGCCATGGTCGGATCGTTCAGCTTGTCCGGACCGTAGGCAGAGACCAGGAACTCCAACGAACGCCGCTTCCACAGCGGATCGTCGATGTTCTCGGCGGCCTTCTTGTAGTTGTCGATGGCCTTGGCCAGCAGGGCGTCGTTCTCGGGCTCACCGACGCGGGTGGGGCGATAGAGGTTGTCGAGCGAATTGGCCAGGAAGAAATAACTGTAGGCGTTGCCGGGATTCAGCTGCAGCGACTCCTCGTACTTGTTCGCGGCTGCGCGCCAGTCGCTCGCGGCGTAGAGCTTGTTGCCGTCCTTGAACGCCTTCTGGGCACGCACCTCATTGACCTTGCCGCACCCTGCAACCGCCAGGCCGAGGCCGGCCACCAGTGCCAGACCCGCCATCGAAGACCGGAGCTTCATCGTTTCCCCCTCAAAACCTAAGACCGCGTCGAAACCCCGACGGAACGTGTGCCCCGGGTTCTTCCGACAGGGATATAGAGCCGCAGGGCGGGAAGTATAGCCAGTTCCCGAACACCCCGCAACCCGCCATCACGCTTCTTGCCAGGTCGACGCAGACCGCCCGCACGCTTCTTGCTACGGCCGGGCAGGTCCTGACCACCGGACTGATATCATGCTCTAGCAGAGATATTCCGGTCTCTTGCGTTAGACACCGAAACCCGCCAACTGGCCATGATCCGCTTCGAGGATCTCCTCGGCAAGGTCCGCGCCTACAGCCCCGATGCCGACTTGGAGCTGCTGAGGAAAGCGTACGTCTTCTCGGCCCTCGCCCACAAGGGGCAGGTGCGTCATTCTGGGGAGCCGTATCTCGTTCACCCGCTTGAAGTTTCGGACATCCTCGCCGACCAGCGGCTGGATGTGGTGTGCGTGGCCTCGGGCCTGCTGCACGACGTGGTCGAAGACACGCTGACGACGGTTGAGCGGATCCGCGAGCTCTTCGGCACCGATGTTGCCCACATTGTGGAAGGCGTTACCAAGATCAGCGCCATCCCGTTCTCATCGAGCGAGGAACGGCAAGCCGAGAACTTCCGCAAGATGCTCCTGGCGATGGTCGACGACATCCGGGTCATTTTCGTCAAGCTCGCTGACCGCCTCCACAACATGCGAACGCTCCAGTTCATGCCCGAGGACCGGCGGCCCCGGGTCGCCCAGGAGACACTCGACATCTACGCCCCTATTGCCAGCCGGCTGGGCATGAACAAGGTCAAGAACGAGCTCGAGGAACTGGCGTTCCTGCACCTCGAGCCGACCGCTTACCAGTCGCTCAAGGCGCGCGTCGAGGCGAAACGGGCGGCCACCGAGGGCGTGATCGAAGAGCTGACCTCCGAGATCCGCAAGCGCCTGGACGCCGCCGAAGTGCCGATCGTGACCGTGGACGGCCGCGTCAAGCGCCTCTACAGCATCTGGCTGAAGCTGAAGCGGCAGAAGATCGAGCTCGACCAGGTCTACGACTTCGTTGCCATCCGCATCGTGACCCCGTCGGTGAAGGACTGCTACGCGGCCCTCGGCATCATCCACCAGGCGTGGTCGCCGGTGCCCGGCCGGATCAAGGACTTCATCGCCATGCCGCGGCCCAACGGCTATCAGTCGCTGCACACGTCGGTCATCTCGGATCGGGGCGTGCCCTTCGAAGTCCAGATCCGTACCGACGAGATGCACCGGCGCGCCGAGGAAGGGATCGCCGCTCACTGGAAATACAAGGAGGGCCGCGCCGGCGTGGGCCGCGACGAGCAGTACTTCCAGTGGATGCGCCAGCTGCTCGAGACCCACCAGGAAGTGCGCGACTCGCAGGAGTTCCTCAATCACCTGAAGATCGACCTCTATCGCGAGGAGGTCTACGCGTTCACGCCGCGCGGCCAGGTGAAGGTGCTACCCGACGGCGCCACCCCGATCGACTTCGCCTACGCCGTACACACCGACGTCGGCCATCGCTGCGTGGGCGCGCGCGTCAATGGCCGCATGGTGCCGCTACGCTCGAAGCTGAAGAACGGCGACATCGTCGAGATCATGACCACCGCTGGCCACGCGCCCAGTCGCGACTGGCTGAGTTTCGTGAAGACCTCGCGCGCGCGCAGCAAGATCAAGCAGTTCATCCAAATCGAGGAGAACGCCCGCGCCATCGACGTGGGCCGTAAGCTCCTCGAGAAGGAGGCCAAGCGCTTCGACATCGCCAAGGCGATGCTCGAAGAGACGAACCTGCGCCCGGTCGCTGCCACGCTCGGCGTCGGCAGGGTCGACGATCTGCTGGCGCAACTGGGCTACGGCAAGCTGTCAGCCCGGCAAGTTCTCGACACGCTCGTGCCCGACGGGCAGCTGAAGGAAAGGGCCCCGGACCACCCGGTGGTGTCGGCCATGAAGCGGGTGCTGCGGCCGGCGTCCGCGGCGGCCGACCGAATCACGGTGAGCGGCGCCGACGACCTCATGGTGGCGCGCGCCCGCTGTTGCAACCCGATCCGCGGCGAGAAAATCGTTGGCTACATCACCCGCGGCAAGGGCGTGTCGGTGCACTCGGCCACCTGTCCGAACGTCGTCAACCTGCTCTACGACCCGGAGCGGCGCATCGACGTCGAGTGGGACACGGGCGGCGATCCGGCTCCGTACACGGTGCGGTTGACCATGCAGGTAGAGGATCGCAAGGGCATGCTGGCCGAGCTCAGCGCGAGCATCGCCGACATCAACACCAACATCCTGAACCTGGAAGCGACCACTGGCGCCGACACCCACGCCCGCATCGACGTCACCGTCGAGATCAAGGACATGAAGCACCTCGAACGGGTGATCAAGTCGCTGCGCAAAGTGGACGGGGTGCTCGACGTGGGCCGGGCGACGAGCCGGTAGGCGGGCGAAACGGGAGCAGGCGACCGAGCCGGGCGACCCGTCAGTCGAGGACGACGATCGCGTCGATCTCGACCTTCACGTCGCGCGGAAGTCTCGCCACTTGCACGGTGGCGCGCGCCGGAAACGGCTCGCTGAAGTAGGTCGCGTAGATCTGGTTGACGACCGCAAAGTCGCCCATGTCGGCCAAGAAAATGGTGGTCTTGGCCACCTTCGAGAAGTCGGCGCCGGCTGCGGTCAGCAGGGCGCCCATATTCTCGAGTACCTGCACAGTCTGCTCCTGGATGCCGCCCGCGACCACCGTGCCGTCAGCACTCAAGGGAATCTGGCCGGAAAGGAACACCAACGACCCGACCGCCAACGCGGATGAGTACGGGCCGATGGCGGGGGCGCCCGCGGCGGCGCTGATTGCTCGTCGCCCGCCGGTGCTCGTGTTCTCGAGGTCAGTCACAGCTACGCGGCCTTCACGACTTTCATGGAGCGGATGCAGCGCGTGCAGACGCGGATGCGCTTGGTCGCGCCGTTGATGAGGGCGCGGACGGTCTGCAGGTTCACTTCGAACCGGCGAGGACCGACGTTGTGCGCGTGGGAGACAGTGCGCCCGACCACCGGACCCTTGTCGCAGATTTCACAGCGTCTGGCCATGACGGATACCTTCTACCTACCTACGAACTACGAGACAATCTTGCTTGGGAAACCCCGATCCTACCATGCGGCTGGGCCGAGGGTCCACCCGCGGCCGACTGCCGCCCGATGGATACGATAGGCTATCCGCCATGACCTGCCCCCTGTGCGGCGCGCGCCGGGCCAAGCGCTCCTGTCCGGCCCTGGGTCAGGAGATTTGCCCCGTTTGTTGCGCGACCAAGCGCCTGGTCGAAGTGCGCTGTCCGGCCGACTGCGTGTATCTGGTCGAAGGCCTCGCTCATCCCGCTGCGGCCGTGAAACGGCAGCACGAAGCCGACCTGCGTATGCTGATGGCGAAGACAGGGCGCCTTTCGGAAGGGCAGATGCAGGTCTTCTTCCTCATCCATTCTTACTTCCTCCGTCCCCCGACAGACGGGGGGCCGCGGCCGGTCGATGCCGAGGTCGCAGACGCCGCCGGTGCTCTGGCGGCGTCCTTCGAAACTGCCAGTCGTGGCCTGATTTTCGAGCATCCGGCGCGCTCCGCGAACGGGCAGCGGATGGCTACCGCGTTGCGGGACGTGCTGGCCGACGTGGGTAAGGGCGGCGGCACCCGCTTCGAGCGCGAGGTCGCCGAGGTGCTGCGCGCGGTCGAGCGTGGCGCCGCGCCCGAGGCCAATGCGCCCCCGCGGCGCTACCTGGACCTGGTCGCGCGCGTGCTCCGAGAGGGCGCTCCGGAGGCGCCAGGACCGGCGTCGGCAGCCATCGTGCTGCCTTGAACGATCCGCGACGTCTGAGCCAGGCTCTCGACGTGTAATTCCTGCCACGTGGCGGGTAACCTGCCGACTTGTCGTAGCCAGATGTGGACAGTCCGCGAGGTAGAACCCGATCGGACCCACCGGCGTCTAATCACTGAACAGCGTTTCGACGGGCCCGCCAGTCAGGCCAGAGGCGCTCGCTAAGTTGCTATATGTGAGTCACTTAGCGCCCAAAGAGCAAGGGCAGACCAACCAACGAAGGTCAGGCGATCTGGTGAAAATGCGGAAAAGATACCGGTCGCTCGTCATGTTCGAGGAATTCGGACGCCAATGAAAACGCGCGACGCAGTCGTCTAGTCAGGTACAGCGATTGCAGGGTTATGAGGAATACACGAAGTCCTCTCAAACTGAGGACACGGAAGGAGCGGCTAGAAATCATGGCCAAG
>JBDTWC010000034.1:0-9773 GCA_040006875.1 Acidobacteriota bacterium
TAGCTGACCGCCTTGGTCATGACCTTCTTCAGGTAGTCCTCGAACAGGTCGCCGATCTTCTTCGGGTCCTGATTCGGCACCAGGCGCATGCTCACCTTGGCCATGGCTACGGCCGGCAGCACCGTCTTGGCGCCGTTCCCGGTGAAGCCCGAGAGCAGGCCGTTGATCTCGAAGGTCGGCCGCGCCCACGTTCGCTCGAGGGTGGTGTAGCCGGTCTCGCCGAACAGCTTCGGCGCGCCCAGGTCCAACCGGTAGCGCTTCTCGTTGAAGGGCAGTTTGGCGAACTCGGCCCGCTCCTCATCGCGCAGCGCCACGACGTCGTCGTAAAAACCGGGAATCTTGATCCGGCCGCCCTTGTCCTTCATCTGCGCCAGCGCCTGGGCGAGCGCCATGGCGGGATTGACCACGGCGCCGCCGAACGAGCCCGAATGCAGATCGGACTTGCTGCCGCGCAGATCGATCTGGAAGTAGACCAGACCGCGCAGGCCGTAGCAGATCGAGGGCACGTCGCGATCGAACATCGGCGAGTCGCTGATCACGACCACGTCGGCCTTGAGCAGGTCCTTGTTGGCGGCAATGAAGTCATCGAGGTTGGCGCTGCCCACTTCCTCTTCGCCTTCGAGCACGAACTTGATGTTCACCGGCAGCGTGCCGGTCTGCGACAGGTGCGCTTCCACGGCCTTCATGTGCATGAAGACCTGACCCTTGTCGTCGACTGCGCCGCGGGCGAAGAGCTCGCCGTCGCGGACCGTGGCCTCGAAGGGCGGCGAGGTCCACAGATCGAGCGGATCCACCGGCTGCACGTCGTAGTGCCCGTAGAAGAGGATCGTGGGCGCACCGGGTGCACCGAGCCACTCGGCGTAGACCACCGGATGGCCGGGCGTTTCGACCAGACGCGCCTGGTGCAGGCCGATGCGGGTCAGCTCCGTGACCAGCCATTCGGCGCAGCGCCGAGTGTCGGCGTTGTGGGCCGGGAGCGCCGAGATGCTCGGAATGGCCAGAAAGGCCTTGAGCTGGTCGACGTAGTGGTCGCGGTTGACGTTGATGAAGTCGACGATTTTTTCCATGGCCAGGTCTCTCGCCGCCGCTCGGGGCGCGCTCCGAGCACTGTAACACTTGCCGCCGGTGCCTCTGCCAGAGGCGTTACGACCGACGGCGCCAGGCGCCGTCGGTGCACACGGCAAGGCCATCGGCGTCGAGCTTCACAAGCTGCGCGAGCACGCTGTCCTGCGCCTGAGGCAGGAGCACCGGATCGAGCCACCGATAGATCCGTGCCGTGATTGCCGCGACGCTGACGGGGGTCGCAGACAGCGCGTTGAGCACTTGCGCCTCCCGCTTGCGCCGGTGCGTCACGTACTCGCCAATGAGCGCTACTGGATCCTCGATCGCCGGCCCATGTGCCGGCAGGGCGCGGCGTATGCCAAGCGCCACCAGACGAGCGAGCGACGCCAGGTAGTCCGCCAGCACGCCGCCGTGTGTAGCGGGAATCACCACCGTGCTGCCGAGTACGAGCAGGTCGCCGGTGAAAGCCGTTCCCGACGCCATGTGCACGAAGGCGAGGTGATCGGGCGAGTGTCCGGGCGTGTGCACGACGCTTAGAGGTCCGTCGCCAGTGGCGACGACGTCGCCCTCGCGTAGTGGCTGCCAAGGCACCGCCACTTCGCCGTCGCGCTCGGGCCACAGGTGCTTCCGGAAGCGCGCGCCAGGGGCTCTGGCGGCCAGCGCGGCGGCGCCGGTCGCATGGTCCGGGTGGATGTGGGTCACGAGCACGTCCGCAGGACCGGAAGGAACGTGCTCGAACAGCGCATCGAGATGCGCGGCGTGTCCGACACCGGCGTCGATCAGCACCGCCTGGGGCCCGGGCACCAGGTAGGTCCAGTTGCCGGCGCCGGTCATGGGTCCGGGATTGCCCGCGTGCAGCGGGATCACGGCGCTGACGCCCCGGCTCGCTCGGGCCCGCGCTCGGCCGCGCTCAGCCGGGCCGAGAGCGTCAGGTAGTAGACGGGGAAGACGAGCGAAAGAAGCATCCACGGACCATCCACCGCCGGCAAGCGCCAGATCATCGCGACCAGGCACACGGCCCACATGACGCCGAGCAGATTGGTCGCCACGCGCCACGTGGCGGTGCGCGACGGATAGACGTAGCGCGTGGGCACGAACACCATCACCACCAGGAACGCGAGGATCGCGGCATTGACCACGGGTGTGAACCGCCACACGTAGAGATACAGGGCCGCGATGTTCCAGTAGGACGGGAACCCGGTGAAGAAGTAGTCGGTGGTGGCGACCTTGGCATCGACGCGACTGAAGCCGTAGGCGCTCGCCATGAGCACGGCGCTCCCCAGCCACAGCGCCAGTGCTGGCGGCACCAGTGCGGCGCGCACGATCAGGAACACGGGCACGAACACGTAGGTGAGGTAATCGACCAGGTCATCGAGCTTGGCGCCGTCGAACCAGGGCAGGCGCTCCTTCACGCGCAAGGCGCGGGCGAGCACGCCGTCAGTGGCGTCGATCACGGTGGCCGCGGCCAGCCAGCCCAGGGCAACGCGGTAGTTGCCGTCGTGCACGGCCAGCGCGGCCGCCAGGGCGGTGAACGCCCCAGAGGCGGTGTAGAGATGCGCCAGCCACGGCGTGAAGGTCACGGCACCTGGCCGACTTACAGCCGCCTCACCGCGTGCGGGAACGTGTTCCACACCGGCACGCCGCAGAAGTGGGAGCCCTCGGTGCAGCGCGGCGACGCGACCTTGTTGCGCAGCACGCACGGCGGGCCGAGGAACTTGCCGAGCCGCGGATGCACGGCGCGCACCTGGGCGATCTCGTCCATCGAGGCCAGGTAGATCTCTTCCTGCGCGTTGAAGCAGGTGCGCAGCGTCCACTTGTGCTGCAGGGCCAGGAAACTCCCCGACTCCACCAGACGCAGCGCCTTGGCGTTGGGCAGCACGTAGAGCGCGTGCTCGAGCGGCACGCCCAGCTCCAGCAGCCGATTCTTGGCCTGCCACGCCGCTGCGATGGCGCGAGCGTAGACCGCGGCGGCGCGCGGGTTCTCGCGAATGAGGCGTGGCGTCACCACATCGGGAGCGATCGTGTCGGCGAAGGTCATCAGCGGCCGCGAGGCCGGCACCATGCGATGGCGCTGGTCCTGCGAATCGGCGGTGTGACTGAGCTTCTTCTCGAACACGTAGGCGGCATGGTGCAGCGAGCGCATCATGGGCGAGTGGTGCGACACGTTGAGCATGTCGACGCGATAGAGATTGCGCGCCGGATTCATCACCCGGTCGATGGCCTCGTCGTCGCTGAGGTCGTTGGCGTCGAGGCCGAAGGTGGCGCGCACCGCCTCGCCGACGACGCCCTCGGCGTCGGACGACCAGTCGCGGAGCCGCGATACCCGACCCCCGAGCCGCGCGTCGAAGGCGGCCGCAAAGGCATCGGCGCCGGCCCGGGCGCGCGGAAACGACGCTTCGGGCAGCGCGTCCTCACCGAGCGTGTCGAGGCCGACTTTCGCGAAGAACATCGGGTCGAAGGCCTTCACCAGATCGACCATCTGGCCGATCACGACCCGCGCTTCGTAGGGCGTGTCGCCGGCGTGGAGCATGCGGTGAAGGCGGTGCAGCACCAGGCCCGACACGGTGTGCACCATCGAGGTGAACGCGGCAATCGGGATGACGTAGCGCGCCGTTTCGATCGCCTTCTTCTCGGCCTCCCGTTCCACCGCCTGGTGCCGTTCGGCGCTATTCGACGGCCGCAGGTAGCGCAGTTCCTTGAGGATGGCCCAGGCATCGTCCTTGAGCAGCGCCGAGAGCTCGGCGTAGTAATCCCACGCGGCCAGTACTGCCTGCGCGTAGACGCCTCTGGCTTCGCCTTCGAGCGGCGGCATGAAGGCGCGCGGCTCCTTCAGCTTGACGTAGCGCTGACTGGACTGCTCGGAGTTGTAGAACGGGTAGGCATGGAGCACGCTCCACACGAACTGACGCGAGATGTTCTCGAGGCCGAACTCGAAGTGGGCGTGCTGGAAGACGGTGTGGTGCCCGCCCGCGAAGGTGAGCGGCCCGATGGTGTCGCGCTGCTTGTCGGTGATCTCGGTCGTGCCGATGACGCGCGGCGAATAGCAGGTGCGAGCGGCGGCGATGGCGCCGTCGTAGGGCACGGCCGGCGCGCTGCGCAGCGTGACTCTCGGAGCGTCGGTGGCAAGGGCCAGCGAGGGCATGGGCTGTTTATTGTAGCGGCTGGGCGAGCGGCCAGGGCTAGCGCGGCGCCGCGGGCGGATCGTCGCGTCGCGACAGCCAGCGCATCACGTAGCGTACGAAGCGCTCGTTGTTGGTGCCGGCCCACGACAGGCCCACCGGCTGACCGTCGCCGACTTCCGACATGGTCAGCAGGGCCACGTCGCCGATCACCACCACCCGGCCGCGGCCGCGCTCAAACGCCACCGCCTGGCCGAGCCCGTGCACCGACTCGCCGTTGGCCGCGGGATCGCCCTTGTGGGCCACGTCAGTGGCCGATGGGCTGAGCAGGAGCAGGATGGCGGCGCCCGGCGGCGGCACCAGGGCCTGGCCGCCGAACGTGACCACGCGGTTCACGGGCGGCGCACCCGGGAAGCCGTCGACGATCGGATGCGTGCCGAGGAGGCCGTTCTCGCGCGAGAACCGCAGCCGCTCGGGAAAGCGCGGCTCCGAGTGGCCGACATCGACCACCAGCCGGCCCCGCATGCCCACGCCGAGGGCTTCGGCCAGGCCGCGGCTGCCGCGCGTCATCGGATGTTCGTCCACGGCCAGCAGCAACGAGCCGCCGTTCTCGACCCACTGGATGGTGGTCTCGATCTCCTGCCCCAAGAGCGCGTCGTCGTCAAACAACGCGAGGTCGTCGAGATGCACGCGCTCCGCCAGGCGGCGCGCCAGGCCCGCCAAGCCGAGCGGATTGGCGATCACCGCCACCCTCGCCGCCATCAGTGTCTCGGCACGCGCGGCGTTTCCTGGCGGTGCCAGCGAATAGCCGTCGGCCTCGAGCAACCCCGCAAACGCCACCAGGCCCTTCCGGGCCGTGTTGACGTTCCAGTGGGCGTTGTCGATGAGCACAGCCGGTCCGCCCGACCGCCAGGTGGGGCGCTCGACGGTGCCGCGGTAACTGAGTTCGCCGGGACCCGAGCTGTCCCGCCACCACAGCCACGCGCTGGCAAGGAGGATGACGACCGCGAGGCGGCGCCGGAAACGCTTCATCTAGTCGTCGCTATCCTTGGCGTGGTAACGCGAGTACTCGTCGAGATAGGTGAGCGAGGCGAGCGCCTTCATGCGGTCCAGGAACAGCACGCCGTCGAGATGATCGGTCTCGTGCTGAATCACCCGCGCCGGGAAGTCGTCGGCTTCGATCTCGACCACGCGGCCCTTGCGGTCGTGCGCCTTCACCACGATCTTATGCGCCCGCGGCACGCGGCCGCGAATCTCGGGAATGCTCAAGCACCCTTCCCAGCCCTCGACGATCTGGTCGTCGAGCGCGGTGATGGTCGGGTTGATGATCACGCTCGCCTCGGCGTCGTCGCCGGTGTCGAGCATGGCCACGAACACCCGCACCCCTTCGTGCACCTGCGGGGCGGCCAGGCCGACGCCGTTGTACTCGTGCATGGTGTCGATCAGGTCATCCAGGAACTTCTGGAACCTGGGATCTTTGATCTCGGAACGCTCGACGGCGCGGGCCTTCTGCCGCAGCACCGGATGTCCCATACGGGAGACCTTCAAGATGGACATGGGCACAGTACAGCAGACTGCCCCGCCCCTGTCCACCAGGACCGCCCGGGTGTAGACTCACGGCCGGTTCCGCCGTCCGCATTCGGAGGTCGAAGTGACTACAGCCGTGCGCCGCTTTGCCACGATCGTCGCTCTTTTCGCCGCCCTAGCCAGCGTTCGCATCGCCTCCGCCCAGGTCTATCCCAGCGCCAAGACCGGCGGCAACTACATGCACAACTACTACTTCGCGCCGGCGGCGAGCAGCACGCCGTGGTGGCCGTCGTGGTCGCCCGACGGCACCCGCATCGCCTTCGCCATGGACGGTTCGATCTGGTCGATCGAACTCGGCGGCAACGTGGCCAAGGAGCTGGTGTTCTCGCCGCGTGACTACCTTTCGATGCCGGAGTACTCACCCGACGGCAAGTGGCTCGCCTACACCGCCGACGACGACGGCAAGAGCATCAACTTGCGGCTGCTGAACCTGGCTACCGGCGCCACGAGCGAGCTCACAAGCGGGCCGCACATCAACCATGAGCCCGCCTGGTCGCCCGACGGCAAGCGCCTGGCCTACGTGTCCACGGCGCCCAACGGCTACTTCAACGTCTACGTGATGGAGATCACGGACGGCAAGGCCGGCAAGACCATCCAGATCACGACCGACAACTCCTTCGGCCGCGACCGCCTCTACTTCGGCGACCTCGACGTGCATATCGCGCCCGCCTTCTCACCCGACGGCAAGGAGCTGCTGCTGGTGTCCAACCGCGGCATCCCGCTCGGCTCGGGTGGGATCTGGCGCGTGCCGGTCGAACCCAATGTGATGGCCACGCCGCGCGCCCGTCTGATTCACAAAGAAGAGACGCTCTATCGCACGCGTCCGCAATGGTCGCCCGACGGCAAGCGCATGGTCTACGCGTCGCATCTCGGCGGTCAGTACACCGAGCTCTTCGTCCTGCCCACGGTGGGCGGCGAGCCCTACAAGATGACCTTCGGCAACTACGACAACTTCCTGCCCCGCTGGTCGCCGGATGGCGAGTGGATCGCCTACATCTCGAACCAAGAGGGCCTGCCGCAGCTGAAGCTCATGAAGTCGTGGGGCGGCGAGCAGAAGACCGTGCGCATCGCCGAGCGGCGCTACGCGCGGCCGATGGCGACCGTGGCCGTGCGAGTCGTCGACGACCTCACCGGCGAGGAAACGCCGGCGCGGGTCTACCAGACCGCTGCCGACGGCAAGCCCTACACGCCCGGCGATTCCTACGAGCGGCTGGCCACGCTCAACCGCCATCTCTTCCACACCCCCGGTCACTACGTGACCCACGCGCCTCCCGGCCCGTTCAAGATCGAAGTGACCAAGGGCTTCGAGTACGACCTGGCGACGACCACGCTGGATCTGAAGCCGGGTTCGACCAGCAACCTCACCATCCGCATGAAGCGGCTGGTCGACTTCAAGTCGCGCGGCTGGCGCTCGGGCAGCAACCACGTGCACATGAACTACGCCGGCAACCTGCACAACACACCCGAGAACATGATGCTGATGGCCAAGGCCGAGGACATGAGCATGACCAGCCTGCAGGTGGCCAACAAGGACAACCGGGTGCTCGACTACCAGCACTACACCCCCGGCCAGTCGCTGCACCCGCTGTCGAAGGGCGACTACGTGATGCACGTGGGCCAGGAATACCGCCCGCCGTTCTACGGCCACATCTCCCTCTTCAACCTGAAGGAGCACCTGATCTCGCCGTTCGTGACCGGCTACGAGGGCACTGGCATCGCGAGCCTGTATCCTTCGAACACCGACATCTTCCGCTACGCCAAAGAACAGGGCGGCATCGGCGCCTACGTGCATCCCTACGCCGGCGACGCCGATCCGCTCGAGAGCACCCTCGGCACCGCCAAGGGCTTCCCCGTGGACGTAGCCCTCGGCTCGCTCAGCTATCACGAGCTATGGTCACAAAGCGCGGGCGATGCGGTGCTCACGGTCTGGTACCACACCCTCAACAACGGGTTCCGCGTGCCGGTCACCGGCGGCGAGGACTCGATCTCGAGCCTGCACCGGGTGGAGCTCGTCGGCGTGTCGCGCGGCTACTTCCAACTCGGTGACGAGCCGCTCACCTGGGAAAACTGGATGAAGGCGATGCTCGCCGGCAAGGGCTTCGTCACGAGCGGCCCGCTGCTCGAGTTCTCGGCCAACGGCGCCAGCATGGGCGAAGAGATTGCGCTCGCCGCCGACGGCGGCAAGGTCACCTTCAAGGGCACGCTCAACTCGATCGTGCCGCTCGAACGCTTCGAGCTGGTGTCGAACGGCCAGGTCGTGCACACCGTGCCACTCACCGGCGACAAGCGTTCGGCGACCTTCGAGCTGCCCGTCGACATCAAGACGAGCGGCTGGTACTCGCTGCGCGCCATCGGCACGGCCATGACCTTTCCGACCGAGAACTCGCGGCCGATGGCGGTGACGAACCCGATTTTCGTGGTCGTCGGCGCCCAACCGATCCGCAGCCAGGCTTCGGCCGCCTACTTCGTGAAGTGGATCGACAAGCTCACCGCGATGGCGTCGGCCGATCCGGGCTGGCGCAGCGACAAAGAGAAGAGCCACGTGCTCGGCCAGTTCCGCGAGGCCCGCGACATCTATCTGGCGCGTGGCAAGGAAGCGCTCGCGGCCGGGCGTCAGTAGCGCGATGGCTGATCGGGGCAGATGCTGATGCCTGGTCAGGGTGCGGGCTTCCGCTTCTGCCCCGTATGCGCCAGCGCGCTCGAGGCGCGGGTGCTCAAGGCCGGTGAGCCGAGCCGACTGGTGTGCACCAGCGCGGCGTGCCGGTTCGTGTTCTACCTGGACCCGAAGCTGGCGGTGGGCACGATCGTGCGCCTGCCCGACGGCCGGATAGTGCTGGCACGGCGGGCGATCGAACCCGGCTACGGGCTGTGGGTGTTCCCGGGCGGCTACGTCGACCGCGGCGAAGACGTGCGCGATGCGGCCCGGCGCGAAGCTCGTGAAGAGGCCGGGATCGTCGTTGGTCTCGACCGCCTGGTCGGCATCTACTCCTACACCGGCACGACCGCGGTGATCGTCGTCTATCTGGCCACGTGGCTGAGCGGCGAGCTGGTGATGGACGACGAGAGCCTCGAGCTTCGCGTCTTCACGCCCGAGGAGCTGCCATGGGACGCACTGGCTTTCCGCAGCACCGGTGAGGCACTACGCGACTACCTGGAGCAGGCGTCAGGCGCCTCCGCCCCGCCGGGCACTGCTAGCGCGGTTTGAGCGCGAACGGGCCGACCTCGGGCCGGCCCTGGGTGTTGGCCAGCGGCCCGAGTTCGGCCGCTGCCCCGCGCGCGATGAGCGCGGTTTCGCTGCCCGCCTGGAAGCACGTGAAGTCAGGGCGATCGCGCCATGCCAGCGGGCCGCACAGGCGCACGCCAGCGCCAAGCGCGGCGTCGTGCACCACGTTGACGAGCCGCTCGTAGTCCGGGTCGCCCTGGCGGTAGCCGCTGAAGTTGGCCAGATCGCCGCTGGCCGCGAAGATCGCCGATACGCCCGGCACCTTGGCGATCGCGGCCGCGTTCTTCACGCCCTCGAGCGTCTCGATCATCAGCACGAGCACGATGTTGTCGTTGGCGGTAGCGCGGTAGCCGCCGGGGACGCTGCCCCACATGCCGGCCTCGAAGGCCTGGCCGCCGCCGTTACTGCGCCGTCCGAGCGGCGGGAAGTAAGTCCAGTTCACCGCCTCACGCGCTTCCTCCACGGTGTCGACGGTGGGTACCACGATCACCAGCGCGCCAGCATCGAGCGCGTGCTGGATCTCGCGCTCGTCGGTGTAGGCCACGCGCACGCCCGGCACCGCCTTGGCCGTCGGGCAGGTGCGCCACATGCGGGCCACCGCCTGCCAGTCCTTCTGGTCGTGCTGCATCTCGGTCCAGATGAAGTCGTAGCCGGCGTTGGCCATGGCGCAGTAGACGCTCGGATCGGTGGCGCCGAAGAGCGTGGCGCCGGTGACCTTGCCGCCTTGCTGCAGCTTGATCTTCGCTGGGTTCCAGGGCTTCGCACCCGCGGGCAACGCCGTA
>JBDTWC010000035.1:0-9753 GCA_040006875.1 Acidobacteriota bacterium
GGCAAACAGGTCCCACAGCGCCATCTCCACGCCGGCCTTGGCCATGTTGTGGCCGCGCACGCGGGCCAGCGCCGGGTAGACGTCACGCGGATGCGCGAAGCTCTGCCCCACGACTCTTGGCGCCAGGAACTCGGTGATGATGTGCCACGCCGTCTCGGTCGTCTCGGAGCTGTAGTAAGGGTGCGCTTCCGCGACCGCTTCACCCCAGCCGACGTGCCCTTCGCCCTCCAGGCGGATGAGCAGGAAGGTGCGGTCGTAGGACCGCCCGAAACTGGTTTCGAAGAAATGGGCCAGCGGCAGGCGCAGCAGCCGCACGTCGAGACGGTCGATTTTCACGGCTATTGGCTCTCCCGGTGCCCATCACGATACCACGCAGGCCACGCCTTCGCCCGGGCGCGAGGGGGGCTGCTATACTCGGCCACCCGTGGCCTTCCGTTACCTCGCCATTGACGGCCCCATCGGCTCGGGCAAGACCCGGCTGGCCGAGCGTCTCGCGGCGAAACTGGAGGGCACGGCGATCCTGGAACGGGCCGAAAATCCGTTCCTCGCCGACTTCTATTCGAACCGGCCGGGCGCGGCCCTCCAGGCGCAGCTCTTCTACCTGCTCAACCGACACCGGCAACTCACACAACTTCGCCAGGCCGATCTGTTCCAGCAGACGACGGTGTGCGATTACGTCTTCGACAAGGACAAGATCTTCGCGTTCTTGAACCTCGACGACAACGAACTCTTCATCTACCAGCGGCTCTTCGACCTGCTCGTGAAGGACGTGCCGCCGCCCGATCTGGTGGTCTACCTGCAGGTGCCCACCGAGGTGGTGCTGGCCCGCGCCGCCGCCCGCGACCACGAGCCAGATGACGACACGCCCCGGCCCGATGCCGAGTACCTCAAGGAACTGAACGAGGCCTACCAGCACTACTTCTTCCACTACACGGCCACGCCGCTGCTCGTGGTGGAGACCTCGCAGTTTGATCCCGAGCATGACGACGAAGCCCTCGAGGACCTCGTGAAGCAGGTGCAGAGCCTCACGCACGGCACCCGCTACTACGTGCCCCGCACCCGCCGCTGACCGATGGGCCATGCGCCCGGCGACCGCCTGCCGGCGACGACGCGGGCCGGCGCTTCGGATTAAACTGACACGGTATGGCGTGGTTCAAGAAGACCCGCAAGCCCATGGTGGCGCCCACGGCCTCGAGCCGGGTCCCCGAGGGTCTGTGGGTAAAGTGTCCAGAGTGCGACACCATCATCTACACCAAGGATCTGGTGAAGACGCTGAGTGTGTGCCCCAAGTGCGCGCACCACTTCCGTCTCACCGCTGCTGAGCGGCTGCGGACCCTGTTCGACGACGAGCACTGGGTCGAGCACGACGCGGCCCTGGCCTCGAACGACCCGCTCACCTTCACCGACACCAAGCCCTACGCGGCCCGGCTCGCGGCCAGCCGCAAGGCCACTGGCATGAAGGACGCGTTGCTGGTCGGCGCCGGCACCATCGAGGGCATTCCCATCGTGGTCGCGGCCATGGAGTACGCCTTCATCGGCGGCAGCATGGGCGTGGTCATGGGCGAGAAGCTGGTGCGCGCCATCGAATACGCGCTCGAGCGGCGCATCGGCGTCGTGATCGTGTCGTGCTCGGGCGGCGCCCGCATGATGGAAGGCGCGCTCTCGCTCATGCAGATGGCCAAGGTCTCGGCCGCGCTCGCCCGGCTCGATCGGGCGCAGCTCCCCTTCTTCTCCGTACTCACCGATCCGACCACCGGCGGCGTCACCGCCAGCTTCGCCATGCTCGGCGACTGCATCCTCGCCGAGCCGAAGGCGCTCATCGGCTTTGCCGGTCCGCGCATCATCGAGCAGACCATCCGGCAGAAGCTGCCGCCCGGCTTCCAGCGGAGTGAGTTCCTGCTCGAGCGCGGCCAGTTGGACCTGGTGGTCGACCGGCGCGATCTGAAGGGCACGTTGGCGCGCCTGCTGCGCTTCACCGGCCCCACGCCCGCCGGCGCCACGGCCAGTTAGACAGGACCGCTTTTGATGACGTCCATCGAGCGGCTCTTCGCCCTCGAGCATTTCGGCATCAAGCTCGGCCTCGCCGCCATGCAGACGCTGCTGGTCGAGCTCGGGCAGCCGCACCGGGCCTGGCCGGCGCTGCATGTCGCCGGCACCAACGGCAAGGGCTCGGTGAGCGCCATGACCAGCCTGGCCCTGACCCGCACCGGACAGGTGGTCGGCCTCTACACCTCGCCGCACCTGTTCCGTCTCGAGGAGCGCATCGCGATTGACGGCGTGCCGGTGAGCGAGGCGGCGTTTGCGGGCGCGGTTGCGCAGGTCTTTGCCGCGGTGGACCGCCTGGTCGCGTCTGGCGCCCTGGCCGCAGTGCCGACGTTCTTCGAGGTCTCAACGGCCGCGGCCTTCGTGGCCTTTGCCGAGGCGCGCGTCGACGTGGCGGTGATCGAGGTCGGGCTCGGCGGCCGATTCGACGCCACCAACGTCCTCACTCCTGTGGCCTGCGCCATCACCACCATCGACTTCGATCACGAGCGGCACCTCGGCACGACCATCGAGGCGATCGCGCGTGAGAAAGCCGGCATCGCCAAGACGGGCGTGCCGCTGGTCGTGGGCGACGTGCCCGACGAGGCGTTGCGCGTCATCGAAGGGATGGCGCGGCATGCCGGCGCACCGGTGACCCGGGCGCGTCACGACGCGGTCGTGACCTCGACCTTCGATCGCGGCCACTCCGTGCTGACCGTGCGCACGCCGGTGGCAGACTACGGCCCGGTGCGGCTCGGCCTGGCCGGCGCCCATCAGGCCGGCAACGCGGTGGTGGCGATCCGCCTGCTCGAGGCGTTCGGGGCGGTCACCAGCCGTCGCGTGCCGCCCGATGCGGTCACCAGCGCGCTCACCGACGTGCGCTGGCCGGCCCGCCTCGAGTGGCTGCACCATGCAGGCACTCGGGCGCGGGTGCTGGTCGACGCCGCGCACAACCCGGCCGGCGCGCGCGCGCTGGCCGAGTATCTCGCCGCGACCAACGCGTCCGGTTTCACCCTGGTCACCTCGGTGATGGCCGACAAGAACGTGGCCGGCGTGCTCGCGCCGCTCCTGCCCTACGTCGAACGCGTGATCGTCACCGCCGCCAATCTGCCACGCGCCACCGAGCCGGCCGCACTGGCCGCCGCCGTGCGCGGTCTCGGACGCCCCGGTCTACTGGTCGAGGTCGTGCCCGATCCGGTGCAGGCGGTGGCGATTGCGCTGGCCTGGCCGTCGCCGGTGCTCCTCACCGGGTCGATCTATCTCGTGGGTCCGATGCGTGCGCGGCTGGTGGCCGGCGGGTTCGAAAGCGCATGATGTCGTCCCGCCTGCTCGTCGCCACCGTGCTCGTGGCGACCCTGCACGCCGTCACGGCGGCGGCACAGATTCCCGGCTACAACAGCAAGCAGTTCACGATCGAGCAGATCGACGCCAACCACCTGCGCCTCACCGGCCAGGTCGAGATCGAAAACGTCGACGTGAAGGGGCAGAAGTTCTACGCCAACATCGTCGACCTCTACACCGACACCCATCGTCTCGAGGCGTCGGGTAACGTGCTCTACGAAACGGCCACGGCGCGGATCGCGGCCGAGCGCGTCGTCTTCAATACCCGGGCCGGCACCGGCACGTTCTACACCGCGTCCGGGCTCGCCGCCATCGGCAACCGCGCCGACAAGAGCATGTTCGGCGCGCTCGAACCCGACGTCTACTTCTACGGCGATGTGCTGGAGAAGATTGGCGAGGACAAGTACAAGGTCACCAAGGGCGGATTCACCACCTGCGTGCAGCCGACCCCGCGCTGGGAGCTGGTGGCCGGATCGATGACTATCAACGTGGGTGAGTACGCCGTGCTCAGGAACGCGGTCATGCGGGTGAAGGACGTGCCCGTGTTCTACCTGCCCATCCTCTACTACCCGATTCAGGACGACGACCGCGCCACCGGCTTCCTGCTGCCCACCTACGGCCGCTCCACCTATCAGGGACAGTCGATCAGCAACATGTTCTTCTGGGCCATCTCGCGCAGCCAGGACCTGAGCGTGATGCACGACTGGTACACCGCCCGCGGCCAGGGCTACGGCTCCGAGTACCGCTGGGTCACGACGCCCACTTCCAGTGGCAACCTGCGCGCCTACCGGGTCAGCCAGAAGGCGGCCACTGTGAACAGCGTGTCGTTGCCAGAGCAACGCAGTTTTCTGGTCAACGGGTCGATCACCCAGGACCTGCCGTTCCGGCTCAAAGGCCGCGCGCTCATCGACTACTCGTCGAGCTTCCAGGTCAATCAGCTCTACAGCCGCGACATCTACAACGCCACGCAGAGCATCAGCCGCGTCAACGGCAGCGTCACTGGCTCGTGGAGTTTCGTCAACGCGTCGCTCACCGCCAACCGCCAGCAGCAGTTCTTCAACACCGAACAGTCGGTGGTCTCCGGGGCGCTGCCCAGCCTCACCGCCTCGGTGTCGAGCCGGCGGCTCGGGAAGCTGCCGGTGTTCTTCGCGGTGCAGTCGGAAGCGACGCGCCAGATCTACATCGACAAGACGGTCGCCCCGGAGCTGGATCGCAGCCTGTCGAAGCTCGACTTCACACCGAGCCTGCGGGCGCCGCTCAGCACGCTGCCGTTCCTGACCGCCAACCTCAACCTGTCGTATCGCACGACCCGCTACAGCGAGAGCATCGACGAGAACGGCGCGCAGGTCGCGCTGCCCTACACGCGCAAGTACGCGGAGATCCGCGCCGACTTCCTCGGCCCGGTCTTCTCGAAGGTCTACAGCCCCAACAACTTCCTGGCCGAGCGACTCAAGCACGTCATCGAGCCGGCGTTCTCGGTGCAGCGCGTCACCGCCATCGAAGGGGAAGACCGCGTGGTCGCCCTCCCCACTGCCTACGACCGGGTGGTCGGCGGCGTCACCCGCATGACCTACGGTCTGACCAACCGGGTGCTGGTGCGCAAGGCGGCCAAGGATCCCGCCGCCAAGCTGGTCAGCGCGCCGCGCGAGCTGCTCACCGCCAGCATCACCCAGAGCTACTACAGCGAGAAGCGGGCCAGCCAGTTCGACCCGGCGTATGTGTCGAGCAACTCGGTCAACGGCAACGTGATCGTGCCGTCGGTCCGCCCGCCCAGCAACTACTCGCCGATCGCGATGCAGGTGCGCACCCAGCCGCTGCAGTATTTCGGGGCGTCGGTGCGCTCGGAGTACGACTACGCCACCAAGAAGGTGCTGTCGGTGTCGTCGGGCGGCGACTTCACCACCCCGGCCACCACCGTGCGGCTGTCGTGGAGCAAGAGCTTGTCGTCGTACTATCCGACCAACTCGGTGAACGGCAGCACGCACCTCAACTTCATGCAGGGGCGGCTCGGCGGTGACTATTCGATCAACTGGGACGTGCAGCGGGGCGTGGTCCTGCAGCAGCGCGTGATGGCCTTCTACAACGCGCAGTGCTGCGGCCTGCTGATCGAGTACTCGCAGTACAACCCCTATGTCGGCTCGGCCCTCCCGACCGATCGACGCTTCAACCTCGGCTTCACGCTGGCCGGCATCGGCACCTTCTCGAACTTCTTCGGCAACTTCGGCGGCCGGAGCTACTGATGGCGACCGGTCCCGTGGTGGTCACCGGCGCGGGCGGATTCGTGGGTCAGCACCTGGTGCGAGCGCTCACGACGCACGGGCCGGTGCTCGGCTGGTATCGTCCTGACGGCGGCCATCCCGACGCGGCCGGCGTGGCCTGGACTGCGGTGGAGATGCTCGATCGCGCGGCCGTCGAGCAGGCGCTGGCCGACACGCGCCCGGCCGCGATCTACCACCTGGCAGGCGTGGCCCACGTCGGCGACTCGTGGGCCAACGCCGAGGCGACGTTTGCCGGCAACGTGCTCGGCACCTCGAACCTGTTCGACGCCATGCATGCAATCGAGCTCGGCGCGCGCGTGCTGGTGACCGGATCGGCGACGATCTATCAGTCGTCCTCGGAGGCGCTTACCGAGGACTCGCCGATCGCGCCGAACACGCCCTACGGCACGAGCAAGCTGGCCCAGGAGCTGGTGGCGCTCGCGGCCTGGGCCGAGCGCGGCATTCCGGTGCTCGTGACCCGCTCGTTCAACCACACCGGGCCGCTGCAGTCGCCGGCGTTTGCGGCGCCTGGCTTCGCGCGCCAGCTCGCGCGCATCGAGGCCGGCCTGGCCCCGCCCACCATCTCGGTCGGCAATCTCGAGGCGCAGCGCGACATCGCCGACGTACGCGACACGGTGCGCGCCTACGTGGCACTCATGGCGTCGGGCCGCGCCGGCCACACCTACAACGTGTGCGCCGGGCGCACCGTCTCGATCCGCCAGGTGCTCGACGGACTGGTAGCGCGGGTGTCGCTGCCGGTGACGGTGGCCATCGACCCGGCGCGCATGCGTCCCGCCGACACACCGGTGGTGCTCGGCAGTCACGCCAAGCTCACCGCCGACACCGGGTGGACGCCGTCGCTCGCGCTCGACGACACGCTCGATGCCCTGCTCGCCTACTGGCGCGAGCAGGTGAAGACCGAATCGCCGTAGGCCCACGCGACCGGCGCGGCCCCGACCACCAGGGACCTCTCCCGGCTGGTGAAGGCCGGCGGCGACTTCGCGTCGGTGAACTTCGGTGAAGGCCGACTTCGTCGAAGTGCTACGCGCGGTAGAAGGCGTTCACCTGGGGCCGACGTGCGACGACATAGTGTGCTGCTCGATCAGCGCTTGGGCAGCACGCCGTCGGGCGAGAGCAGGCGCGCGATGAGCGTGGCCAGCAGCACCGTGCGCGGCAGCAACTGGTCGAGCTCGACGTGCTCGTGCAGCGCATGCGCGCCGTCGCCCGCGCCGCCCAGGCCGTCGAGGGTCGGCACGCCCAGTGCGGCCGTGAAGTTGCCATCCGACCCGCCGCCGGTGCCGCCCTCGGCCACCGTTTGACCGAGCGATGCCGCCGCGGCCTGCGCGTGCGCGTAGAGCGCCGCCACACCGGTCGAACGTTCCATCGGCGGGCGCTCGAAGCCGCCGGTCACGGCCAGACGCGCGCCCGGCAGGATCGGACGCAGGGCGCCGATCGCGGCATCGACGCGGGCCGCATCGGCGAGCGAGGGAGCGCGCACGTCCACGATCGCGTGCGCCTCTTCGGCCACCACGTTGGGACGGGTGCCGCCGGCGACCACGCCGACGTTCACCGACACGCCGCGGTCGAGATCGTGCAGCGCCTCGAGGGCGAGGATCTGCCGCGCCAGCTCGCGAATCGCGCTCACGCCCTTGCGCGGATCGACGCCGGCATGGGCCGACACGCCGGTCACTGTCAGACGGTATTGCCCGATCCCTTTTCGGCTCGTCTTCAACGCACCGCCGGCCAGCGCTGGCTCGAGCACGAGTACCGCATCGCTCGCCAGGGCCTCGGCTTCAATCAGCGCGCGCGACGTGTCGCTGCCGGTCTCTTCGTCGGAGGTCACGAGCATGGCCACGCGCCCGGCCGCCGGACGCAGCGTCTCGTAGACGGCGCGCGTCGCCAGCAGGCCCATCGATACGCCGACCTTCATGTCGAGCGTGCCCGGCCCCCACAGCTTGCCGTCGCGGCGCACCAGCGGCATGCGTTGGATCTGGCCGTGCGGCCACACCGTATCGACGTGGCCGACGAGCAGGATGCGCGGTCCGCCCGCGCCGATCTCGACCACGGAGTGATCGCCGGCATCGGGCCGCGGCTCGACCCGCACGCGCAGCCCCACGGCCGAGGCGCGAGCGCGGAACTCGGCGCCGCACCGATCCACGGCGGACTTGTCGTCGGTCGGCGATTCGATCGCGACCAGCGCGTCGATGGTCTCGTGGAGCCAGGATTCGTGAGCGCGGCAGAACTGGTCGAGGCTGGACATGTGCGAGTCCTATAATACGAGCATGGCTCAGCACCTGCGTCGCACGAGGCTCGTCACGCTCTTCGCCGTCGCGGCCGGCGCGGTCGTCAGCGCGCAGACGCCGCAGCCGTTTCCGGGCGCCGGACAGACGCGGCCCGCGCAGCAACGGCCAACGCCCCCGCCCGCCACACCACCGGTGCTGCCGCAAGTCGGGGTATCGGTGCCGACCGACGGCGCGCCCACCGAGGCCCAACTCGGCGTGCCCCTCTATCCCACCGCGGTCTACCTGCGGTCGTACGACGCGGGCCGCGGCCAGCGCTACTACATCTACGGCGTGGTCTCGCCGTTTGCGGAGATGGTGAATTACTACAAGAACGTGCTGAAGGAGAAAGGTACGGTCGTGTTCGAGGTGCCGCCGACGCACGTCTTCGAAACCGGCAAGTTCCGCGAAGAGACGATGTCCTTTCCGCCGAGCGTCACGGTGAAGGACTACACCTTCAGCGGCTCGGCGGGGTATCCAAACCCGCGGGCCGGCCAGAAGCCGGAACGGTTCCCGACGCTCATCCAGATCGTGCCGGCGCCGCCGGCCACGTCGGCGCCGCAGCGCTAGACGCAACCGGACGGCGCCGCGCGATCTACTTGGGCGCGGCGGCGCGAACCGGGCTGATCATGATGTGCGCGCCGGCCGTGCCGGGGTCCATCAGCCACGGCACACCGGGCAGGGCCTTGGTGGCGATGCCGGTGGATGCGCCGGTGGCGTAGGGCACGTATATCACCCATCGGGTGTAGGCATCGGCCACCACGCCAGTGGCGGCATCGAACGACTTGCCGGTTGTGACCGCGAGCATACGGCCATCGCGGGGCAGGGTCAGCTTCTTGTCGTCCACTTCTTTCCAGCGCGTCTTGTCACGCACCGCGTCGTCGGTGATGCCCTGCGCGGTGAGCTCGCGGCCGCGCGCCATGAAGGCGTCGAGGTCCTTGTGGTAGCAGGCCACGTTGAATCCCTCGAGCTTGGGATTGTCGGCCAGGCACACCTGATCGTTGCTGCCGGGGCGGAGCGTGACCATCTTGCCGGCCGCGTCCCAGCCGAGCACCATGGCGCCGGCCCGGCGATCCTCGGGTGCGGCCATCACGGCGCCAGCGATCTGCGTGGCGGGCGGGGGCACGTCTTGCGCTGCGGCGCCCACCGCCAGGAACAGCGTCAATCCAACCGTAGAACCAGAAATCTTCACGAGTCATCCTCCTCGACCGCCGACGTTGCCGCCGTCACGGCCCGATCATGCCGAACACGGATGGAAAGTATAACGATCCGCTAGCCCTTCGTGGCGACGTAGATCTCGCCCTGCGTGCGGAACTCATCGCTCTTCTCGGCCATCCCCTGAGCCGCCTCGCGCCGCAACTGCTGCGTGATCTCCATGCTGCAGAACTTGGGGCCACACATCGAGCAGAAGTGGGCCACTTTGGCGCCATGCGCCGGGAGCGTGGCGTCGTGATAGGCGCGCGCGGTCACCGGGTCCAAGGCCAGGTTGAACTGATCTTCCCAGCGGAACTCGAAGCGCGCCTTGCTGAGCGCGTCGTCCCACACCTGGGCGTGCGGATGGCCCTTGGCGAGGTCGGCGGCGTGGGCGGCGATCTTGTAGGCGATGACGCCCGCCTTCACGTCGTCCTTGTTGGGCAGGCCAAGGTGCTCCTTGGGCGTGACGTAGCACAGCATGGCGGTCCCGTACCAGCCGATCATCGCGGCGCCGATCGCCGAGGTGATGTGGTCGTAGCCCGGGGCCACGTCGGTTGTGAGCGGACCGAGCGTGTAGAACGGCGCCTCGGCGCACCACTCGAGTTGCTTCTCCATGTTCTCCTTGATGAGATGCATGGGCACGTGGCCGGGGCCTTCGT
>JBDTWC010000036.1:0-9752 GCA_040006875.1 Acidobacteriota bacterium
TGTTCCTGCTCTCGCTCGGCGGCTTCCCTCCGACCGCCGGCTTCATCGCCAAGTGGTACGTGTTCAGCGCGGCGGTGAGCAGCGGCTACTACGGCCTGGCCGTGATCGGCATGCTGTCGAGCGTCGTGTCGGTCTACTTCTACCTGCGCATCGTCGTCATGATGTACATGACCGAGCGCGACGCGCGGCCAGTGCCGCCGCAGATTTCGGGCCTGGCCATGGCCGGACTGGTGGCGTCCGTGCTGGCGGTGCTCTACCTCGGCGTGCTGCCCGCGCAGATGATCGCGTGGGCCGAGCAGTCGATCTCGACGATCTTCTAGCTGTTGGCTCAAGACGACCGTGAGCCTGCCGACGAGCAGGCGAGACCCGACGAGCGCCACGGCTTCGAGCGCCTGAGTGGGCTCTGGCTGGTAACGACCGAGCGCGGTGGGGGACTGACGGGGCTCAGCCCGGCGGCAGTAGTGACCGTAGCCGCGCGTCGTGTGACGGCTCCACGGTTCGTAGATCCAGGAGCACCGCGTCGTCCGCGATCCGCGCGATGACCGGCGGGTCGAGGGCGCGCAGCCACGACTCGAGGCGGTCGGCGCTCCAGCCGGTCCACGCCAGTCGCACCAGCGCCGTTGGCACCGTCACTCCCGGCGCGCTGCCGCCGCCGATGGCGGACGCCCCCTCGATGACGGTCGCAGTCCAGCCCTGCGGGTTGAGCTGATCCGCGAGCGCTATGGCCCGCGCCCGCACGTCGCCGAGCGGCGCATGCAGCATCCGCAGTACGGGCACCTGATCGTGAGCGCGCCCGGCCCAGTGGTCGAGCAGCGTGCCTTCGAGCGCCGCGTAGGTGAGCTTATCGACCCGCACCGCGCGCATCAGCGGATGCGTGCGCAGGCGATCGACGAGCGCCTTGCGGCCGAGCACGATGCCGGCCTGCGGTCCGCCCAGCAGTTTGTCGCCGCTGACCGTCACGACGTCAACACCCGCCGCCAGCGAGGCCTGCACGGTCGGCTCCCACGGCGACGCGGCGTCGAGATTGCCGGAGCCGAGATCTTCGGCCACGGGAACGCCGCAGGTCCGCCCGGCGGCGACCAGATCGGCGAGCGCCGGACGTTCGCTGAAGCCCTCGATGCGGAAATTCGACGGGTGCACGCGCAGGAACAGCGCCGTGCGTGGTCCGGCGGCCGCCGTGTAGTCGGAGACGCGCGTGCGATTGGTGGTGCCGACCTCGCGCAACTGGACGCCCGACTGCGTCATCACGTCGGGCACGCGGAAGCCGCCCCCGATCTCCACCAGTTCGCCGCGCGAGATGAGCACCTCTCTGCCGCGGGCCAGCGCCGCCAGCAGCAGCAGCAGGGCGGCGGCGTTGTTGTTCACGACCACGGCGGCTTCGGCGCCAGTGAGGGCCGTGAGCAGGGCCTCGGCGTGCACCGATCGCGATCCGCGCGTGCCCGTGTCCAGATCGTACTCGAGCGAGGAATAGCCTTGGGCCACGGTTGTCAGTCGCTCTACAGCCAGTCGCGACAGCGGCGCCCGGCCGAGGTTGGTGTGGATGACGACGCCGGTGGCGTTGATGACCGGACGAAGCGAGCCGCGGGTGAGGGCGTGCAGCCGCGTGGCGGCGTCGGCGATGATCGCGTCGGGCACGGCCTCTCCCGCCAGCGTGGGGTTCGAGTGTCCAGCGGCCATGGCGGCACGAAGCGCCGACGCGGCTGTGCGCAAGGCGGAGGCCGTCGGCCCCCGGCCGAAGCGCGCGTCCAGAGCGCGACCGCCCGGATGCTGCAACAGGAGTTCGATGGAGGGGATCGCGCGGAACTCGGCCATGGGGCGTCTTGCGGGTGCTGGCGGTTCAGGATACCATCACCAACTCACGCGCCTGTTCGCCCCGCGCGCGTGCCCGCGATGCCTGACGAGCCCGCTTCCGCCCCTACGATACCGACGCCCGCGCGGCGACCGCTCGAGCGGTTCTGGCCCTACGTCGAGCTCGCCGAAGAACCGTCGCACGAGGAGCTTGCCGCCCTCGATCCCGAGCTCCACGCCGCGCTCTTCGGTCCGCGCGATCTGCCGTTCTCGCTCACGCTGGTGTTTCCGCCGTTCAGCGGCGATGCCGACGCGGTGGCGCGGGCGCAGGCGTCGGCGGAGTACCGCGACGTCGGCACCGGTGCCGCGCGGCGTCATCGCGCCCGGTTCTTCACCGCCGAGGTCGCGCGACTGCGCGATCTCTACGCGCTGGTCGGCCACTTGCCGGAGACCGAAGTGCTGATCGACGATCGGCCCGTGCCGTATGCACGTGAGCTGTGGCTTCCACTGCTCTGGTTCCAGCTCCTCCGGTAGTCCCGTGGCCCCGCCCACTACCGAATTCGACCGCCAGCTGCGTGAACTCGAAGGCGAGATCAAGAAGCTCGAGGTCGAGTACAACCTGTTCTTCGCTGGCCGCATCGCCAAGCTGCCGTGGGACACGCGCGCCCGCGTCGAGGCGCTGGTCAAGCGCTACGACCGGCAGCACATCCAGAACACGGCCGAGCGCTTCAGATTCCAAGGGCTGCAGTCGCGCTTCAGCGCCTTCTGCGAGTTGTGGGAACGCAACCTGAAGTCGCGCGAGGGCGGTCGGCCGGCCCCGCGCGGACGCACGTCTTACATCGACCCCGGGCCGGCGCGCTCGGCGCCCGATCGCGCGGCCGGCGAGAATCCGCTCCCGCCCGGCCCGGCGCCCGACGAGTCGCGGCCGGCCATCATGTCCGTGCGCGATCCGGCGGTCGAGGCCGACAAGGTGCGCGCCCTGCACGCGCAGCTGAATCAGGCCCGACGGCAGGCGGGGGAGGGCGAGGTGCCGTTCGAGCGCTTCCAGGAAGTGGTGCGCGCGCAGGTTTCGAAGCTCGGCCAGGGCGGCGCCGAAGTGGCGTTCAAGGTATCGGTGAAGGACGGCCGCGTGGCGTTCACGGCCAAGCTGGCCACGGCGCCGCAGGACGAATCGTGAGGTGTGGGGCGGGAAGGACGAACCTGGCGGGTGAGCACGAACCGGCGCCGACCGTGCGGCCGGCGCCGGATGATATCAATGGCTCAGACGAGTTGGACGTTGCCGGCCTGGGGCCCCTTCGGACCGTCGACGATCTCGAACTCCACGCCCTGACCCTCTTCGAGAGAGCGGAAGCCGGAGCCCTGAATCGCCGAGTAGTGGACGAACACGTCGCTGCCGCCTTCGCGCTCGATGAAGCCGTAGCCCTTGGCGTTGTTGAACCACTTGACTTTGCCTGTGATACGCATCGTTCTTATTCCTAGCTTGCTGTGGCTCGCGCCACCTTCGACCAACTCCAGCCCCCGAGTCCGGGAGCGGGAGCCACAAAAAAAGGCCGCGCGGTCGCAGCCTTCCGCCTGCCCCACATGGGGTAACGCACGTGGATAATACGCAGGCGTGTCTCCAAGTGTCAATGGCCGTCTCCGGTTTTATTTCCGGTGTTTCACGGTTTCGCTTTTGATTTGCTTTGCGGTAGTCAGTTGAGGATATAACGGCATGCCACGAGTTCTGTTGAGCGTCTCTGACAAGACCGGTCTGGTCGAATTCGCGCGCGGCCTGACCGAGCGCGGCTTTGAGCTGGTGTCGACCGGGGGCACTGCCACGGCCCTGGCCGCCGCCGGTCTCGACGTCACCAGCGTGGCCACGGTCACGGGCTTTCCCGAGATGATGGACGGCCGCGTGAAGACGCTGCATCCGGCCATTCACGGCGGCATCCTGGCGCGGCGCCACGAGCCGCAGGATCTGACCGCCGCCGCCGGGGCCGGCATCGCGCCGATCGACCTCGTGGTCGTGAACCTCTATCCGTTCGCGCGCACGGCCGCCAATCCCGCGGCCACCTTCGATGAGCTGATCGAGAACATCGACATCGGCGGACCAAGCATGGTGCGGGCCGCGGCCAAGAACTTCCGCGACGTGATTGTCGTGGTCGACCCGGCCGACTACCCGTCGGTGCTGGCCGGGCTCGACCACGGCGGACCGTCGCCTGAAGCGCGCTTCGATCTGGCGCGCCGCGCCATTGCCCACACCGCGGCCTACGACACCACGATTGCCGAGGTGCTCGACACGATTCGCTTCACCGACGGGCAGCCGGCGCGCGTCGTCGCGGCCCTGGCACCGCCACGGCTGGTGGTCACGGCCACCAAGGTGCGCGACCTGCGCTACGGCGAGAACCCGCACCAGCCGGCCAGTTGGTACGCAATCGGCACCGGCGAGGGATTGGGCCGGCCCGATGTGATCCAGGGCAAGGAGCTGTCCTACACGAACCTGCTCGATTTGGACGCGGCGGCCCGCATCGCGCTCGAGTTCGCCGAGCCCGCGGCGGTGGTGATCAAGCACACCAATCCGTGCGGCGTGGCCACCGGCGCCACCAGCGCCGAGGCGTTCGAGCGGGCCCGCGAGGCCGATCCGCTGTCGGCGTTCGGCGGCATCGTGGGCCTGAACCGTCCGCTCGACGCCGCCACCGCGAAGGTGCTCGTGGCCACGTTCATCGAGGCGGTCGTGGCTCCCGCGGTGCTCGACGAGGCCCGGGAGCTGCTCGCCACCAAGCCCAACCTGCGGGTGGTGGTGGCCGCCACCGGCATGTTCGCCGGCACGCCCGCCCCGGCGTTGGCGCGTGAAGTGCGGTCGGTGCTCGGCGGGCTGCTCGTGCAGCAGCGCGACGTCGTCGACGAGGCCCGCCTGCCATGGCCGGCCGAGGCCGTGCGCGTCGTCAGTCAGCGGCCCCCGACCGCGGCTGAATGGGAGGCGCTGCGCTTCGCATGGCGCATCTGCGCGCACGTGAAGTCCAACACCGTACTCTTTGCCGATCGCGATCGCACCCGCGCCATCGGCGCCGGGCAGATGAGCCGCGTCGATGCGGTACGCGTGGCCGCCATGAAGGCGAGCGGGTGGGTGAGCGGCAGCGTCAAGCCACTGGCCGGTACCGTGGCCGCGTCGGATGCGTTCTTCCCGTTCCGCGATGGCCTCGATGCAGTGGCCGCCGCCGGTGCGACGGCGGTGGTGCATCCCGGCGGATCGGTGCGGGATGGCGAAGTGATTGCCGCGGCCGACGAGCACGGCATGGCGATGGTGCTCACCGGCCGCCGGCACTTCCGGCACTGACACGATTCGATTCTAGAAACGCGCCCGCAACTCGGCGCTGGTCACCACGGCGGTGCCGAAGCGCGTCACCACGATGCCAGCGGCTTCGTTGGCGAGGCGCGCCGCTTCGGCCGACGTGGCCCCAGCGGCCATTGCCGCCGCGAGCGTTGCCACCACGGTGTCGCCGGCGCCGGTGACGTCGGACACCTCGCGCGCGGTCGCTGGCAGATGCCCTTCGGCGGCCTGGTGCGACAGCCACAGGCCGTGTTCGCCCCAGGTCACGAGCACGCCGTCGACGCGCAGCGATTCGCACAGGCCGCGCGCGGCCCGGCGGGCCTCGTCGACAGTGCGGATGCGCACCAGGCTGGCGCTCTCCGCTTCATGGTGATTGGGCGTGAGCAGGGTGGCGCCGGCATAGAGCGCCATGTGCGGCACCTTCGGATCCACCAGCACCGGGATGCCGTGCCGCTGGCCGGCGGCCATCACGTGGGCCATGAGCCGCCGCGTCACCACGCCCTTCAGATAGTCGGAAACCACGATCGCATGGGCGCCCGGTGCGCTGTCGTCGAGCTGCGCGATGAGCGCCGCTTCCACCTCGCCGGCGAGGTCGTCGGTCTTCTCGACGTCGATCCGGGCTACCTGCTGGTTGCGGGTCGTTGCTAGGCGGGTCTTGCGCGTCGTCGGCCGGGCCGGATCGGTGATGAGGCCGGTGGCGCCGACCTCGCGGGCCTCGAGCAGTCCGCGCAGGTCGGCCGCGGCCGCGTCGTCGCCCACGACGCCGAGCAGCGACACCGCGGCACCGAGGGCGCGCATGTTGTGGGCCACGTTGGCCGCGCCGCCCGGCACGCTGAACTCGCGCTCGAACTCCACCACCGGCACCGGCGCCTCGGGTGAGATGCGGGTCACCCGGCCGATCATGAAGTGGTCGAGCATCACATCGCCCACGACCACGACGCGCGCCTGCGCCATGTCGTCGAGGATGGCAAGGGCACGCGCTCGAGGCAGCGGCGGGAGCAGGGGCGCGTTGGTCATGGCAAACCGCCGTCGCGATCGGCGGCAAAGGGCAGGGTGACGAGCACCAGGAACAGCATCAGGAACTCGGAATCGCCGAAGTTGTATTCAAACAGGCCGGCGGCGAGCATCGCGGCAATCGCGGCCAGGCCGCCGGCGGCGAGCGCGGGTTGGCGCGTGCGCCGCAGACGGCGCCAGGTGCCGCTGGCGAGTGACGCGATGAACCACGCCCAGGCGCCGAGCGCGGGCAGGCCGCGTTCGGCGGCGATCTGCATCGGCACGTTGTGCAGGTGGGGGTTGTTCGGCTGCACCGCCCACGGCACGCGGTAGCGCGGATACACGTGCGTGATCATGTCCGGACCGACGCCGGTGAGCGGATGGTCGCGCACGATTGCTTCGCCGGCTTCGAGCATCGCCATCCGGTCGCGGTTGGTCGGGTCGTTCTTGTCGAACATCGAGTAGACGCGCGAGGTCACCGCCGCGGGCGCCGCGGCCACCAGAATAGCGATGGCGATGGGCAGCAATCCGACCAGGCGGCGATCCTTCAGCAGGAACAGCGTGCCGACGCCCGCCGAGACGCCGACCCAGGCACTGCGCGTGAAGGTGAGACCGAGGCCGGCGACAAGCGCCGGCATCACGAGCGAGGCCCAGACGCGGTCGCGGCCGTCGTAGAGCAGCCGGGCCACGGCGGCGGTGATGACCAGCATCAGCGTGCCCGAGTAGGTCATCCAGTGCGACAACGTGCCTTGCGGCCGCCGGCCCAGATGGTCGTAGTTGAGCACGCCGTACTGCACGATGCCGACCAGTGCGCTGGCCGCGCCCACCGAGATGGCGATCGTGGCCAGCGTGCGGGCGCGCGGTCCTCGCCCGAACTCGAAGACCACCGGTACGAGCAGGAAGAGCACCAGCTGCTTGGTGTCGGGCACGCTCACCGAGGGATCGCGCGACAGCGCCGCCGACAACAACGTGAGCGCGGCGTAGACCGCGAGCGGCCACGCGAAGCGGGGCATGGCCGGCGGTCCGGAGAGCACGGCGCGGGCCGCCCAGGCCAGGGCCGCGATCGTCACCCCGATTTGCGCTACGGCAATCGAGATCTGGAATGCCGCCACGGCCACGGCCAGCGCCCACCACCCGGCGCGGTCGAGACGTTCCACGGTGACGGCGTGGTTGTCGGTGAGGGTCAGGGTGGCGCTCACGACGCCGCCTCCAGCACGCGGTAAGCCGCGGCCAGCACGTCATCGGGCGTGAGTGAGGTGAGGCACCGGAAGTCGCCGTGCACGCACACGCGCTGATGACAGGGCCGGCAGGCGAGCGGACCGGGTTGCACCGCGGCAGCGCGATCCGGACGCGCCCGCCACGGCATCGACCGTTCAGGGAGCGTGGGTCCGAAGAGTGCCACGATCGGCACGGCGGTCGTGGCCGCCACATGCAGCGGTCCGGAATCGCCTCCGATGAAGAGTTGAGCGCGCGACATGATGACGTGCAATTCTTCGAGTGACGGCTCCGCGCCGCGCACGATGCCGGCGGCGGCCTCGCCCGCCTGGCGCTTGGCCTCGTCGGCTACCGCCGCAGCGGCTTCCGCTTCCGAGGGGCCGGCCGTGATCATAATGCGCCGCCGCCGATCTGCGCGCGCCAGCGCCGCGGCGACCCGCGCAAACGACTCGCGCGGCCAGCGCCGGAAGGGGTTACTCGCGCTCACGTGCATCACGACGAGGGGTGCATCGGCGGGCACTCCTGCGGCGGCGAGCCGCGCCTCGGCGCCGGCGTGGGCCTCGGCGCCGGTCGTCATTTCCACGGCGTCGACGGCCGGATCCGGAGGGCCGATCCCGAGCGGGGTCAGCAGGTCCCACTGGTTCAGCACCGAGTGACGGGGCGGCAGGAGCGACGGGTGCCACGGCACGAGCCGGTTGTAGAACAGGCTCCGGCCCGGGATGTCGTAGCCGATGCGGGTCGGCGCGCCACTGGCCCGTACCAGCCAGGCACTCCGTGGTCCGCCGTGGAAGTCGAGGGCCACGTCGTAGTGCTCGCGGCGCAGGCGCCGGGCCACGGAGAGGTCATAGAGAAGCCGTGCCAGGCCGCGCGGACGCGCCACTTCGATGACCGTGTCGAGGTGCGGGTTGTGGCGAACGATGGGCGCCGCCGCGGGTTCGACCAGGTAGTCGAGCTGCGCCTTCGGGAACGTGCGCCTGAGCGCTCGGATGGCCGGCGTCGTGAACACGACGTCGCCAACCAGGCGCAGCCGCACGATCAGGATCTTCAGGGCTCGACCGTGGCTTCGTCGAGCAGCATCACCGGGATATCGTCCTTGATCGGATAGACCCGGTGGCAGGCGTTGCACTTCAAGGCCGCGCCGTCGCGCACCAGCACTACCGGCGTCTTGCAGGCCGGGCAGGCGAGGATCTCGAGCAGCTCTGCGTCAATCGGCATCGTCAACTCCGCTGGCCGAGTATAGCGCGCCGCCCGCGTCGGCCGTTGACCGGCTGCGGAAATATGAAAAGATGCAGTCATGCCGCTCGTGTTCGCCGTGCTTGCCCTGCTCCTGGTAGTCGGTGATCGTTCGGCTGCGGCGCAGGCGCCGGCGTCGCCGGCGGCCCCTGCCGTTCGCCGTCCGACAAGCGGTGCGGCCATGTTCGAGTTCCTGCAGGCGCGCCGGGCCGAAGCCGACGACAACGTGGCCGCGGCGCAAGCGGCGCTCGAACGCGCCGTGGCGCTCGACCCCACCGCGGCCGAACTGCACGCCGAGCTGGCCGGCTTCCACGCCCGGCAGAATCATCCCGCTGAAGCCGTGGCCGAGGCGGAGAAGGCCATTGCGCTCGACCCCGAGTCGGAAGAGGGCCACCGCATCCTCGGTCTCGTGAACGCGGCCTGGGCCGATGGCGCGGTCGAAGGTCCGACTGGCGGCACCGCCGAGACGTGGCGTACCGCGGCCATCATGCACCTCACGAAGGTGCAGAACTCACCGGCCATGGCCACCGACGTCGGCCTGCAGCTCACCCTCGCCCGATTGCTGCTCGCCGCCGATCAGGCCGACAAGGCTGTGCCGCTGCTGGAACGGGTGGTGGCGCAGACCGGTCCGGCCGGCGAGCCCATGTCACTGCTGGCCGACGCGCATCGCGCGCTCGGGCAGATCGATCGCGCGACGGCCGTGCTCGAGCAGGCGGCCGCGGCCAATCCTCGTTACTACCTGTCGCTCGGCGACCTCTACGAGCGGCAGCAGCGCTTCGAAGACGCGGCGGCAGCGTTCGACAAGGGCGCCAAGGCACTGCGCACCCCGAGCCGGGAACTGCGCCTGCGGCATGCGGCGGCGCTCTTGAACATTCCCGACGGGGCCGGCGCGGATCGGGCAGTGACAGCGCTCACCGAGTTTCTGAACACCGCGCCGAAGGATGTGGCGGGCCTCTACCTGCTCGCCCAGGCGCAGCAGCAGCGTGGCGATTCGACCAAGGCGGTCGCCGCCGCCGAGCAAGCCCTCGCCGTGGAGCCCGGGAACATGCCGGCGCTGGCGCTGCTCGCTACCTTGTACCGCGGTCGCTACGACTTCGCCGCTGTGGAGACGCTGCTCGCGGGTCTCGACAGCGACGACGACGCCCGCCGTGGCGGCGGCTCCCCCGGCGACACGGTGCGTCTGCTGGCCGAATTGGGCGGCGCCCGCCAGCAG
>JBDTWC010000037.1:0-9735 GCA_040006875.1 Acidobacteriota bacterium
GCGCGGTCAACATCGGCGTGATCGACAGCCCGAGGCCGTTCAGGATGACCAGGCCTCCCGTGGTCGCAACCGCTGCCCACACGATGTTTTTCGTGAGACTGCTCACCGGCAGGACTGGCGCCAGGAGTTCGCCATAGGCGCCGACCGCGCCGCTGAGCAGCGATGCCAGCGCCAGCGTCACCGAGGTGGCGGCCGCGACGAAGACCACGCGGTCGAGCAGCACGTGCGCCTGCGGCGACAAGGGCCAGTAGGCCGCCGACAACCACACTGCCGTCAGCACGCCCCAGGTCGGAAGTCGAGCCTGCAGGACCACGCCGATCGCCTGCAGCCACCTGTGGCGATCGTCCGGCCCTGGCGCCGGCATCCGGCCCGCGGCGATGCGGGCCAGGACCCGTCCGATCAGCCAGCCGCCGGCGACTGTCGCCAGCGTCAGTGCCGGCGGACGAATCCAGTCCAGGACGTCCGCGGTGACAGGCATGTCATCTCCTTCGCTGGCTGCGCCGCGCGCCGCGGCCGATGGCGGTCGAGGAGGCTTCCACCGCTGCGCCATCGAGCAGTGACGCGAGTCTGCCGAGCACCTGCTGGGCTCCGTATACGTCGGTGACGTCGGCAGCGGCGAGAGCTTCGGCCACCGCCGTTTCGACGGTGCCGGCGTGACGGATATTGGCCCGGGAGCCGGCGGCCGTGAGCCGCAGCACCGCGCGCCGCCGATCGTCTGGGTCGTCGCGTCTGACCAGGAGCCCCTGGGCAATCAGCCGCCGCAGCACGCCGGTGAGCGTGCTCGGGTGCACGTGCAGCACCGCCGCCAGATCGCCCGCCGACAGGCCAGGGTAGAGGCCGATCACGCGCAGCGCGAGGCGCTGAGGTCCGGTGACGCCGAAGTCGCGGCCCATGCGTTTCGAGGTCGTCTCCATGCGATGGGCAACGGCCCACAGCAGCTGCATGAAGCGCAGCACCTCCGGGAGGGGCGCAGCCGCGGCGCTGGGGCCGGGAACCGGGCGAGTCGGGCTGGGTCGCGTGCTGGTGTGGGCCATTTAGTTTGATGTCAAACTAATGAATGCTACCATACTGCATGTCGTCAAGCCGAATCTTGATCGTCTCCAACCGGCTGCCCATCACCGCGGTCGTTCACGACGGGGTCGTGCGCGTGCAGGCGTCATCCGGGGGGTTGGCCACCGGCCTGGGGCGCTGGCACGAGGCCACGCAGGGTCTGTGGATCGGCTGGCCCGGCGAGCTGTCGCGCCTTGCCGCCCAGGAGCGAGCGGCTTTCCACGCTGAACTGGCGACCAGGCGCATCGTGGCCGTGCCGTTGTCAGGCGAGCATCTGGAGCGGCACTACAACGGCTTCTCCAATCGCGTCCTGTGGCCGCTGTGCCACTACTTGATTGATCGCGTGCCCCTCGACGCCACTGGGTGGAGCGCCTATCAAGCCGTCAATCAGGAATTTGCCGACACCGTCGCTTTTCACTACCGCGCCGGCGACACCATCTGGATCCACGACTACCAGCTGATGCTGCTGCCGGCACTGCTGCGAGCGCGGCTGCCCGAGGCCAGAATCGGCTTCTTCCTGCACGTGCCATTTCCGTCGTCTGAAGTCTTCAGGATCCTGCCCTGGCGCCGCGAGATCCTGCGCGGTCTCCTCGGCGCCGACCTGGTCGGGTTCCACACGTTCGCCTATCTTCGGCACTACGTCGCGTCGCTGCTGCACGTCGATGGCGTCGAGGCGGAGATCGATCGCGTGCACGTCGATGGCCGGGAGGTGCGGCTCGGCGTGTTCCCGATGGGCGTCGATCACGATCGCTTCGGGGTCACGGCCAGAAGGCCCGACGTGCAGGCCAGGGCCGCCGCCATCCGGAGCGATGCCGGCGGCCGGGCCATCATCCTCGGCGTCGATCGACTCGACTACACCAAGGGCATTCCCCGGCGCCTGCAGGCCATCGAACGGCTGCTCGCTCGGGATAGCAGCCTGAGCGATGCGGTGCGCTACGTCCAGGTGGCGGTGCCGTCACGCGGGCAGGTCGATCAGTACCAGCGCTACAGGTCGCAGGTCGAAGAGAGGGTCGGGCGCATCAACGGCTTGTTCGGCACGCTGAAATCGGCGCCCGTGCACTACATCCACCAGTCGGTCGAGTTCGACGAACTAGTGGCGCTGTATCTCGCCGCCGACGTCATGCTCGTGACTCCGCTCCGAGACGGCATGAACCTCGTGGCCAAGGAATTCGTCGCCGCGCGGGTTGGCGACGGCGGAGTCCTGGTGCTCAGCGAGTTTGCCGGGGCCGCGGCCGAACTGGCCGGCGCCGTGCTGGTCAACCCATACGACGTCGAGGCGGTGGCCGACGCGGTGCAGCGGGCACTGGCCATGCCGGTCGGTGAGCAACGCGCGCGAATGAACGGACTGCGCCTCCGCGTCTGCGGACACGGCGTGCACGAATGGGCCAGCAGCTTCCTCCAGCAGCTCGATGAGGCGCGGCCCCGGCCGGCCGAGACGCTGCCTGAGCCTGGTCCGAGTCTGAGCACGGCCCTGACGGACGCCCGGCACGGGTCCTCGTTGCGCGTGCTCCTCGACTACGATGGCACGCTCGTGCCCTTCGCACGCTCGCCCGGACTGGCTGCGCCAGATGAGTCGCTGCTGGTCTTGCTGCGTCGACTGGCCGCGCGGCCGAACACCGAGGTAGAAATCGTGAGTGGCCGTCCCCGGGAGACCCTGGAAGCCTGGCTTGGGATGCTGCCAGTGGGGTTGTGGGCCGAGCACGGCTTCTGGAATCGCCCAGCCGGCACCGATGCCTGGCACTCTGCCGCCAGCCTCGATCCGAAATGGATGGCGCGGCTGTTGCCGATCTTCGAGCAGTTCGCCGCCACTACGCCCGGGGCGTTTGTGGAGCGGAAGACGGCCTCCATCGCCTGGCACTATCGGCGCGCCCACCGCGAGTTCGGGGTGCGGCAGGCCCACGAACTGCGCATGCTGCTCGGTGACGCACTCAGCAACCAGCCCTTCGAGGTGCTCGAAGGGACCAAGGTGATCGAGGTGCGCTTGCGGGGCGTCAGCAAGGGCGCGGTCGGGCGGCAGTTGGCGGGCAGGCTGACCGCGGACATGGCCGTCATCGCCTTCGGTGACGATCACACCGACGAAGACCTCTTCCGGTCCCTGCCGCAATCGGCGGTGACGGTCAGTGTCGGGACACATAAGAGCCAGGCGCGGTTCGCCGTTGCCGACCATGTCGCGGTGCGTGAGGCTCTCGGGATGCTGTTGACTGAATCGCCAGTGGCGCTACATGGTCACTGAGTCGCGAGCCCGGGCGCGGGACGGCGCGAACGGGTCTTGGACGTGCACGTGCGGTGGTGCGATCGCCGCCATGGAGGCAGGACATGCAGCCCAGCGAAGATGGGCGAGAGCGACGCAGCGGCTACGGGGGTAGGTTCCTGGCGTTTGTCGCCGGGTCCGTGATGGCGTCGGTTCTTGCCGTCCTTGTTTGGGCGTTCGCGGGCACATGGCTGAGCTCGCAGGGCGTGCCCCCTACGCCCACGGTCGTGCAACAGATCCAGCGCCTGCAGCGCCTCGAAACGGTGATCTACAGCATGGACACGATCGTCCAGGGCGGGACCGACAGTCGCTACCTCCCGCGGATCCTGGCCGGCGACCGGCTCTTGCTGATGGTCTACGGGGAGAGCACCGCGGGCATCGACCTGTCTCGCCTCACTACCGCGAACGTCACGTTGGTGGGTCGCGCAATCGTGATCACGCTGCCGCCGCCGGAGCTGTTCTCGACGCGCCTTGACAACGCCCGCACTCAGATTTTTTCGCGCCAGACCGGGCTGTTCTCGCGCGTCGATCCTCAGCTCGAGTCAGAAGTGAGACGCGCGGCCGAGGTGCAGCTGCGGCAGGCCGCGCTGGATCGCGGCATTCTGCCGACGGCTGCCGCCAATGCGCGGACGACGGTTGGCCAGATTCTGTCGGGACTCGGTTTTGGACCGATCGACGTCCGCTAACCGGCGCGTGTGAACGGCGCTCAGGGCGCGGCGATCGACGTCGGCTGCCACCCGAATGCCGCCAGCATCACCGCGAATCCAGCCACGTAGGCGATGGGCACGAACCACCCACCCCTGGTCCAGCGAGTGACCGAACGGGCATCGGGAAACTCGCTCAGCAGCGCTACGCCCGCCGACGAGCCGAACCACGTCATCGAGCCGCCGACGCCGACCGCGTAGGCGAGCAGGGCCCAGTCGTATCCGCCCTGATCGAGCGCCAGCTTGGTCAGCGGGATGTTGTCGAACACCGACGAAATCGCCCCGATGGCAAAGGTCGTAAGCGATGAGGCATCGGGCAGTTGGTCAACCGGCATCATCGAGGCGGCCAGCACCAGCGACAGCAGGAAGACGGCGCCTCGCCCAGCCGCCTGCAGATGTTCCCAGTCGGGCCGGCGAATGCCGGCGGTGGCAAAGACGACCGTCCACACGGCGACCCCCAGGAACGGGAAGGCCTCGGCGTGAGCCGGGAACCACACGTTGACGACCACGTTGGTGGCCACCGCCGCCGTCAGCATCGCGACCACGATCGCCACCCGGGCCCAGTCGATGTGCGGCTTGTGCCGCGTGTCCTTTCGGATCGGCGAGTGGGCCTGCTGCTGGCGCGACGCCGGATAGGCGATCACCAGCAGGGCGACCAGGGCGGCGGCAAACGCCGGCAGAACCGCCACGGGTGAGACGCCGGCAATCCACATCATCGTCGTGGTCGTGTCGCCGACGACGCTGCCGGCGCCGCCGGCGTTGGCCGCGGTGACAAGCGCAGCGAGGTAGCCGATATGCACTCGCTCGAACAGGGTCCTCGCCACGGCACCCCCGATCAGCACAGCGGCGATGTTGTCCAGGAACGCAGACATCGCGAACACGATGACGAGCAGCGTGAAGGCGCCCTTCCAGTCGTCGGCCAGCAGGTGGGGCAGGGTCAGGGGCACGTGACTCTTCTCGAAGTGTCGCGCCAGCACCGCGAAGCCAAGCAGCAGACAGGCGAGATTCGCGACCACCACCCACTCGTGGCCGAGATGCGCGATCAGGCCCGTGAGTCCAGGGCCCTCGCCGAACGGGCTCGCGAGCACCTTGTAGCCGATGATCAGCGCCAGTCCCGAGACCGCGACCTGCAGGGTCCGGTGGTGGAATATGGCCACGCCGAGCAGCGTGATTGCAAACAGTACGAAGTCGAGCGAGAGCGGCGGCGTCATGACCCTCAAGTATACTTGTCGCCTTGTTGATATGAGGTGCAACTAATCCACCTCGAAGCGCGGGCTCCGCTGTTCGCGCTGCCGTTCAGGCCACCTGCGGCGCGGCGATCGAAGTGACAGAGCCCCGGAGGCCAAGATGATCGACAACACCAACCCTTCCTTCGAGACCAGGCTGCGCCTGCGGACGATGACGATTGACGACTACGAGGCAATCGTGGCGCTGCAGCAGCGCTGTTTTCCTGGCATGAAACCGTGGGCGCGCGCGCAAATCGAGAGCCAGCTCGAGATCTTCCCGGAGGGCCAGGTCGTGATCGAGATCGACGGCCAGGTCGTGGCCTCGGCCAACTGCCTGATCGTCGACTCGCTGGCTCATGGAGACTGGCACGATTGGAAGGTGAGCACGGATAACGGGTTTATCCGTAACCACGATCCGCACGGCGACATGATCTACGGCATCGAGATCATGGTCAGCCCGGAGTATCGCCAGATGAAGCTGTCGCGCCGCCTCTACCAGGCGCGCAAAGAACTGGCCCGACGGCGCAACCTGAAGGGCATCATGATTGGCGGCCGTATTCCCGGATACGGCTCGCATGCCGAGACGATGTCGGCCTCGGAATACGTGGAGCGGGTGACGGGCAAGGACCTGGTCGACCCCGTCCTGACGCCGCAGTTGTCCAACGGGTTCGTCCTGAAAGGGCTCATTCCGGACTATCTGCCCAGCGATACCGAGTCGCGAGGCTACGCCACATTTCTGGAGTGGACCAACCTCGACCACACCCAGCCGCACCGCCGTCAGCGGTTGCGGCCGACCACGCCGGTACGCTTGTCAGCGGTCCAGTATCAGATGCGCCGAATCGCGAACTTCGACGAATTTGCCAAGCAGTGCGAGTTCTTCGTCGACGTGGCCTCGGACTATCAGGCCGATTTTCTCGTCTTCCCTGAGCTGTTCACGACGCAGCTCCTGTCGGCGATCCGGGCCGACCGGCCCGGCCAGTCGGCCCGGAAGCTGGCGGAGTTCACGCCCCAATACCTCGACCTGTTCCGCGGTTTGTCCGTGAAGTATCACCTGAACATCGCCGGCGGCAGCCAGTTCGAACAGGACGGCGACGGCTTGTTCAACACCGCCTACCTGTTTCACCGCGACGGCGCCATCGACAAGCAGCGCAAGCTTCACATCACGCCGGACGAGCGCAAGTGGTGGGGCGTACAACCCGGAACCGGGCTGCGGACCTTCGATACCGACCGCGGCCGCGTGTCGATTCTGATCGGCTACGACGTGCAGTTCCCCGAACTGGCCCGGATCGCCTTCGATCAGGGGGCGCAGATGCTGCTCGTGCCCTTCAACACCGACGAACGCAACGACTTCCTGCGAGTCCGCTACTGCGCGCAGGCGCGTGCCGTCGAGAATCCCATGTGTGTGGTGCTGTCGGGGTGCGTCGGCAATCTTCCCGACGTCAGCCATGCCGATATCCACTACGCCCAGTCTGCAATTCTGACCCCGACCGACTTCCATTTCAGCCGCGACGGCGTGGCGTCGGAGTGTGAAGCCAACATCGAGACGGTCATCTTCGCGGAATTGGACCTCGAGATGCTGCGCCGCCAGCGCACCAAAGGCACGGTCCTCAACTGGGAGGACCGGCGCCGCGATCTCTACTCGATCCACTATCGCGGTGATGACGAGCCGCGCGAGATCTGACGGCGGCCTCGCCCCGCAGTGGGCCTAGATACGCCGAAACAACGACGCGAGCCCGGTTACCCTCGGAGTGACCTCGAGCTTGAACAGCGCGGCCGCGTTCTCGAACAGCATCATGTCCTTGTCGGCGGCGGGGAATTTCAGTTCGTCCATGAGCTGCAGATAGGACTCCATGGTCGCGAGCGGCCAGTCGGTGCCGTAGAGCACCTTGCTCGGATTGACGCCCCACACGAGCATCTCCTTGAGCTGCTGGCGCATGTAGGCCTCGAAGCGATCGGTGAAGTTGCCGAGCGTGAGTCCTGAGATATCGGTATAGACGTTGTTGTTCTTGTAGACCACTTCCATGCAGTCCCGGAACCACGGGTTGCCAAGGTGGCAGATGAGGAACTTGACGCGCGGGAAGTCCACCGCCACTTCATCGACATGCAGCGGGTGGGCGAACTTGACCTTGCCGGTCGGGGCATAGGTGTCGCCCGTGTGAATCATGACCGGCACAGCAAACTCTTCGGCCAACTCGTATGCCGGCGTCAACTTCGGGTCGGCGGGGTAGAACGGCTCGTATCCGGGATAGAGCTTCAGACCCTTGATTGCCTTGGCCTCCAGGAGCCGCCGCAGCTCGGCGACGTCAGCCGGCGAGAACGTCGTCCATGAGATGCCGGCGACGACGTGCAGATGCGGCAGGTGCGCCGTGGCGGCGACGACTTCCCGCGCCGATGGTCGGGCCGGGCTGACCTTGTAGGAGGTCAGAATCAATGCCTGATCCACCCGGTTACGGCGCAGGGCCAGCTGCAACTGCTCGACGCAGGTCGGCAGGGCCTGGGCTGCCTCGTCCTGGTAGTTGTTCACGTGCGTGTGGCAGTCGATGATCATGAGTCGCGCTGCTTCTTGGCGTATTTGCTGATCACCTGCGCCGCCCATTCGCGCCCGCCCAGGCCGAAGGCCAGAGCCGCCGCCAGGCACACCGCAGCAAAAGCGATCTGAAAGGTCGAGACGAGGATCTCAGTACGAATGGTCAACTGTTCGGCCGCCATGAACACCGCGAAGGTGAGCAGGGCGTAACGGGCCAGCGCCCCGATCGGCTCGGCGCCCGCCCCCCCGATGTTGTTCAAGTAACTGTAAACGAGGCCGCCAAGCACGCGCGACAGCAGCGAACCGAACACCAGGATGCCGACGGCCAGCACGAGGTTGGGTACAAACTGCACCAGCCGCTCCAGCAGTGCTCCGGCCGTGTGCAGGCCGAGAGCGTCGAGCAGGGCCATGAACACGCCGGCCAGAATCAGCCAGTAGACGGTGCCGCCAATGAGGGTGACGGTCGTCACCGTAACTCCGCCCTGGGTCAGAAAGTCGTCCAAGCCGGACCTCTCGGCTGCGGTGTCGACGCGCAGGGCGTGCAGGGCGCGCACCGTCAGGCGGCGCGCCACCTTCGCGACCAGCCAGCCGACGGTGAGCAGCACGAGGGCGGTGACGAGATCGGGCAACAGCACGACGAATTCGCCCCACGAATGCTGGAGCGACGCCAGCAATGCGCTCGATTGGAACATCGTCCCCTCCTGGGCCCCGCGGTCCGCGCCCCCGGGCCCGTGAGAGCCGGCGCCCGGCACGTGCGGGCGTAGGGAGCGGACGATCGTAGTAGAGATATTAGTTGGAGAGATATTACTTGGAACGCAAACTAATGAATCCTAGCACACTCGCCCGCCATGACCGTGTGAACGCCAGCCTGGTGATCCTGCTGGCCGACGTGCTCTACGGTCACGACCATGGGCACCGGGCCGGTTGCGCATCGGCGATGGCGGCCGCGCCCGTCGCACGGTCTATACTCCCGCAGTGAGTCACGGATCGGGGCCCAACGTCACCTACGTCGCAGTGCTGGCCGGAGTGGCCGGTGCGGTGCTCATCGCGGGTGCCATGCTGCGTCCGCAGGCGACCGAACAGGCGCCGCCGTCCGAAACTGATCTGGCCCGGCTGGCGCGGTTGACCGAGCGGCGAACGCTCGAGTCGTCGTCGGCCTACCTCGCCGGTCTGGCTGACGAGATCGCGCCGCTGGTGGTGCGGGTCGGTAGCGGCAACCTCAGTGGAGTCGTGGTTGCGCCTGGCCGGATTCTGACGGCGCGACTGACGGCGAACATGCCCGCGACGCTCGGCGTCACCGCCGGCGGGGGTCAGGAACGGCCGGCCGAGGTGGTGTGGTCCCCCGACCTGCCCGCCGCTGGTCTCACGATCTCGGGAGCGGCTGACCTGCGGCCGGCGCTGCCGGCCACCGAAGCTGCCAGGGCCGGCAATCCGATCCTCGCCGTGTGGCGGACCGCTGTGGGACGCGGGTTCGCCCCTGCGATGCTCCTCGACGAGGCGGCGGTGCCGTGTGCCGGGACGTCGATCAGGGAAGTGCGTACGACGCTGTCGTTGACGCCGGCCATGGCGGGCGGAGGGGTCTTCGATCTCGATGGCCGTCTGCTCGGGGTCGTCATCCCGTGTGACGACCGCTATGCGGCGGTCGCCCCCGACGCGATCGAGAGCATGCTGCGCACGGCGGCGTCGTTCGACGGTCGTCTGCTCGCCCGCTATGGCCTGATCATCGCCGTAGCCAGTGCGGCCGAAGCCAGTGTCTTTCAGGCGCCATCCGGGGCCGTCGTGCGCGAGATCCGCGTCGACGGCCTTGCCGATGTCTCCGGTCTGCGGCCTGGTGACGTGATCGTCGCCCGTGACGGCGTGCCGGTGACGCGACCCGACGACTTGCAGCCTCTCACCGCCAGCCCCGCACCCACACCCTTCGTCCTCACGGTGCGCCGCGCCGGGGCCGCCGTCGATGTGACCATCGGCGCGGCCGAG
>JBDTWC010000038.1:0-9684 GCA_040006875.1 Acidobacteriota bacterium
CGCCGTTGGTGATCCACATCTTCTCGCCCGAGAGCACGAAGCTGCCGTCGGCCTGACGCATCGCCCGCGCCTTGGCGCCGAGGGCATCCGACCCCGAGCCCGACTCGCTGAGCGCGTAGGCGCCGGCCACCTCGCCGGCGACCAGGCCGGGCAGGTATTTGGTCTGCTGCGCCGCGCTGCCGAACAGCAGGATCGGCAGGATGGTGAGGTTGGCCTGCGCGCCGAAGGTGGCGGCAAACGACGCGCTGGCCGCGATCTGCTCGCTGACGAGCAGCGTAGCCACCTTGTCGAGGTCGACGCCGCCGAACGCCTCGGGCACGTTCGTGCCGAGCAGGCCGAGGGCGCCGCCCTGGCGCAACAGCGCGCGATTGAGCGCCCACTCCTTGGCCGCGAGCCGGTCGAGCACGGGCAGCACCTCACCGGCCATGAACTCGGCCGCCGACTGCTCGATCAGGCGGTGCTCGTCGCTGATCCGCTCGCGCGTCATCACTTCGGCCGGATCGGTTGCCGCGATCAGCCACTCCCCGCCGCGCGTCGTGCGTGACGCCTCTGGTGCCGCCATCTGCGTTCTCCTCTTCTCTCTATCGGCCGCTCTCCCCAGCCGCCAGCCGCTAGCACCTGGCCGCTGTGACGAGTCTGGCTCAGGCGAGCAGTTCGAAGATTCCGGCCGCGCCCATGCCGCCACCCACGCACATCGTCACCAGGCCGTAGCGGGCGCCGCGCCGGCCCATCTCGTGCACGAGTGACGTCGTCATGCGGGCGCCGGTGCAGCCGAGCGGATGGCCCAGCGCGATCGCTCCGCCGTTGACGTTGAGCCGATCCTCGGGAATCGCCAGCTCCTGCTGACAGGCCAGCACTTGCGCGGCAAACGCCTCGTTGAACTCCACGAGATCGATGTCCGCGAGCGTCAGGCCCGCTTGCGCCAGCGCCTTGCGCACGGCCGGTACCGGGCCGAGGCCGAAGAGCTCCGGGGCCACGCCGGCAGTGGCGTAGGTGACGAAGCGGGCCAGCGGCGTGAGACCGTGGGCTCGGGCGTAGTCGGCCGAGACGAGCACCAGGGCGGCGGCGCCGTCGCTTGTCTGCGAGGAGTTGCCCGCCGTCACCGTGCCGGCCACATGGAACGCCGGCGCCAGCGCGGCGAGCGCGGCGGCGGAGGTCTCGCGGCGCGGCCCCTCGTCGACGGCAAACAGGCTGTCGTGGCGCGCCGGCACGCCGCTGTCACTCTGAGCAAGGCCACGCACGGGTACCGCCACGATCTCGTTCGCGAATCGTCCGGCGTCGATCGCCGCCAGCGCGCGGGCGTGCGACGTGAGCGCGAACGCGTCTTGATCGGCGCGCGAGATGTGCGAGGCGCGGGCGTGATTCTCGGCGACCAGCCCGGTGCTCAGGTAGACGTCGGGATACGAATCAACCAGCGACGGATTGGGCGCCACCTTGTGGCCGCCCATGGGCACCAGGCTCATCGACTCGGTGCCGCCGGCCACGACCACGCGGGCCTCGCCGAGACGGATGCGATCGGCGCCGTAGGCAATCGCCTGCAAACCCGAAGCGCAGAAGCGGTTGACCGTCACCGCCGACGCGCCCACCGGCACGCCGGCGCGCAGGCTGGCGATCCGGGCCACGTTCAGGCCCTGCTCGGCTTCCGGCATGGCGCAGCCGAGGATCACGTCGTCGACGTCGGCGCCCGGCAGATCGCCGGCGCGGGCCCTGGCCGTCTCGATGGCCAGGGCGGCGAGCTCGTCGGGCCGCGTGAAGCGCAGCGCGCCCCGCGGTGCCTTGCCCACCGGAGTGCGAACGGCGGCCACGATCACGGCGTCGTGCATCTCACACCTGCCAATCAGCCAGAAGCTCTTCAACCGCGTCGCCGACCAGCGAGGTCTTGCCCTCGAAGAGGTGATTCGCGTGCTCGATCCAGGTGAGCTCCTTGGGCTCCGGGAGCTTGGCGTAGAACTGACGGATCTCTTTGGCGGAGATGAGCTCGTCGTCTTCGCCGTGCACGATGAACTTGGGCTTCTCCCACGTCATCAGCTCGGCGAAGTCGTAGCGGTCCACCGCCGGCGCCACGAGCAGCATTAGCGACACGCGCGGATCGGCGGCGCCAGCCGTGGCCGCAATCCACGCCCCGAACGACATGCCCGCGGCCCACAGCGGCAGCCCGGAGAAACGTGCGCTGGCGACGTCGAGGGCGGCGCGGAAGTCGTCCTTTTCGCCCGGGCCGGCGTCGAAGCTGCCGGCGCTGAGGCCGACGCCTCGGAAGTTGAAGCGCAGTGCCGCGACGCCCACGCGGGTAAGCGCCTTGGCGGCCTGATACAGGGCCTTCGTGTGCATGGTGCCGCCGTGCAGCGGGTGCGGATGTCCGCACACGGCCACGGCACGCGGCGGCCCCTCGGGTAGGTCGAGCCGTGCCTCCAGTGGACCGGCGGGACCGGCGATCTCTTTGAGAAACTCAGTGGGCACGAACACTCCTTGCAGGGCTGTCGAACGACGGAACGGCCGCGCCCAGGGGCAGCGGCTGCAGGAACTCGGCCACGACGCGGACGAACTCGCCCGGTCGGGTCACGGTGCCGGAATGGCCCGTGTGCGCCATGGTCACCACGCGCGCCTGCGGCAGCCATGCGCAGTAGCGCAATGTGTCGGCCGGCGGCACCACGCGTTCCAGCTCGGGCTCACCGGTGACGATGAGTGCCGGCACGTCGAGGCCGCGGGTGAGCGTGAAATGGCCGCTCGCGAGCCAGCGCAGGCGACGGCCCATGCGCGCCGCCGACGCGGGTGCACCGGCGATGCGCAGTCCCTGATCGACCATGAACGCCCATCGATCGCGGCCCAGCGGGAACGCGGCTTTCAGCTCCGGATAGGTACGCGCCGGTCCGCCCAGCCAAAACGCCGGTGCCAGCAGGTGCGGCGCGGCGAGGTAGCGCTGCGCGCGTGCGGGCAGCGTCCAGCCGGGTGGCGGCGCCGAGGCCACGACCAGCGCCGACACCGTCCCAGGATGACGGGCGGCATACTCCGCCGCGATCAGGCCGCCGTAGGAGATGCCGACGAGCACGGGCCGTTCGACCGCAGTGGCGCGGACCACGTCGGCGAGCTGCGTGAGGTAGTTCTCAAAGCCCGCGGATTCCGACCACGCGAAGCGGCTCGAGGGCTCGTCGCACAGCGAGAAGGTGGTGACCTGACCGACTGTGGCGAGCACGTCCACGGTGGGCAAGTGCCATTCATGACGGCCCTGGATGCCGGGCACCAGCACGAGCGGTCGGCCGGCGCCGCGTTGGATGATGGCGGGCATCAGTTCCTCAGCGGCTTGCCGGTGGTGAGGGTGTGCTGAATGCGAGCCAGGGTCTTGGCCTCGCCGAGCAGGCGCAGGAACGCCTCGCGCTCCAGGTCGAGCAGATGTTGCTCGCTCACGGTGGTGGCGTGCGGCAGGTCGCCGCCGGCAAAGACGTGCGCCAGGGCCAGGCCGACCGTGCGGTCGTGATCTGTGGCCCGGCCGCTGCGCCAGGCCAGGTGCACGCCGAGTTTCAACGCCGCGCCCAGCGACTCGCCGCCCACGGGTATGGCGGTGCGTGGCCGGGGCGCGCGATAGCCGCTGCTGGCCCGCTGCAGGGCCGTAGCCTTGGCATCGGCGATGAGACGCTCGCGGTTCATCGAGAACGTGTCGAGGCCAGAGAGATAGCCGAGCCGGAGCGCGTCCGGGCCGCTCGCCGACACTTTGGCCAGGGCCACGGTTTCAAACGCCTGCTGCACGAACGGCAGCGGATCGACCGCCGGCGAGGGCACGCGAGCCATGGCCCGCGCGACCATCTCCTTGGTGCCGCCGCCCGCCGGAATCACGCCGACGCCTACTTCCACCAGGCCCATGAACGTGTCGCCCGCGGCGTGCACGCGGTCGGCATGCAGTGCGATCTCGCAGCCGCCACCGAGCGCCAGACCGGCGGGGGCCACGACCACCGGCACCTCGCTGCAGCGCAGCGCCATCACCGCGCGCTGGAACTCGCGCACCATCAGGTCGAGCTCGTCCCAGTTGCCCTCCTGCGCTTCAAGCAGCACGAGCATCAGGTTGGCACCGGCGGAGAAGTTGGCCGCTTCGTTCCCGACCACGAGGGCGCGGAAGTTCTTCGCCGCTTCGCTCACGCCCGCCTGCAGCATCGCGATGGTGTCGCCGCCGATGCTGTTCATCTTCGAGTGGAACTGCACGCACAGCACGCCGTCGCCGAGGTCAACCAGACTTGCGCCGGCGTTGCGCTTGACTACCGGCGACCGCGAAGCCGCCTCGGCCAGGAGCAGCAGACCGGGTCCGGCCGGCGGCAGGGCGCCGTCGCGCAGTTGGTTGCGGCCGGCGCTCAGTGCCGCGGCGACGACCGGCGGAGGGTCGACGCCGTGAGCCGCGGCGGCCGTCACCACTTCGTTCAGACCGATGGCGTCGAGCAGCTCGAAGGGACCGCGTTCCCAGCCGAAGCCCCAGCGCATCACGCGATCGACATCGTCGATCGAGAACGCGATCGCGCCGGCCACGCTCGCCGCATAGAGCAGCGTCGGCGCCAGTGTCTCGCGCAGGAACTGGCCCACGCGATCCGCGCCGAGGAAGAGCGTGCGCACGCGCGCGCCCGCGTCGTCGCCCGCGGCCGCTGCCGCTGCTTCGATCGACGCGAAGGCGGGCCGGCGCTGCTTCTCGTAGTCGAGCGTGACCGGATCGAGCGTGAACACCGTCGATGAGCCAGTGGCGTCCGTGCGCCGCTCGTAGAAGCCCTTGCCCGACTTCTCGCCCAGCGCGCCGGCAGCGATGAGCCGCTGCAGCAGCGGCGAGGGCGCGAACCAGGCGCGATCGGCGGCCAGCGGCAGGCGCTCCTCGAGATTGCCCATCACGTGCGCGAGCACGTCGAGGCCGGCGATGTCGGCGGTGCGGAAGGTGGCCGACGCCGGCCGGCCGATGGCGGTGCCGGTGATCGCGTCGACCTCGTCGATGGTGTAGCGCCCGGAGTCGACTGCCCGCAGCATCGCGGCGACGCCGTGCAGGGCCAGGTGGTTGGCGATGAAGTTGGGTGTGTCCCTGGCCACGACCACGCCCTTGCCCAGCACCCGGTCGCCGAAGGCGACGACGGCTTCGACCACGGCCGGATCGGTGTCTGGCGTCGGGATGACCTCGAGCAGGTGCAGATAACGAGGCGGGTTGAAGAAGTGCGTGCCCAGCCAGCGCCGCCGGCGTTCCAGCGGCCAGCCCTCGCTGATGCTGCCGACTGGAATGCCCGAGGTGTTGGTGCTGAGGATGGCGTGCGGCGCGCACTGCGCCGCCACCCGTTCGAGCAGCTCGCGCTTCACGTCGCGACGTTCGACCACGGCCTCCAGCACCCAGTCGGTGCCGGCGATCGACGCGAGGTCGCCGGCGAAGCTGCCAGTGGTGATGAGACGCCAGGTATCGGGTGTGAACTGCGGATCGGGCTTCAGGCGCCGCGCCCGCTCCAGGCCCTGACGCGCCGCCGCGGCGCTGACGTCGAGCAGGAGCGACGGCACGCCGGCGTTGGCGAAGTGGAGCGCGATCTGCGCTCCCATGGTGCCGGCGCCGAGAATCGCCACCGAGCGGATGGTCATGCCGTGCCTCCGAGGACGCGCGGCCCGCTGCCGACGCCGTTCACGAACAGGTCGATGACCGTGTCGGCCTGGTCGGCGAGGGCGTAGTGGCGGTGGCTCAGCATCCAGTTGGTCGCCATCTCGTCGAGCGCGCCGAAGAGAATCTTGGCGGCGGTGGTGGCGCTCACGTCGCGCCGGAACGAGCCGGCGGCCTGGCCCGCTTCCACCGCCTCGCGGATGAGGCCGAGGTAGTCGCGCAGATAGCTCGAGGAGAAGCGCTCCATGAACTTGGTCGACTGCCGCAGCTCCACCTGGAAGACCACGGCCAGGTCGCGGTCACGGCCCAGGCGTTCGAGGTGCAGGCGCGCGATCCGGCTCAGTCGCTCGCGTGGATCGACCGCACCGACCAGCGCCGCACGCCCTTCGGCGATGGCGTCCTTCATCGTGCGCTCGAACACCGACACGAGCAGGTCGTCCTTGCTGCGGAAGTAGAGATACACCGTGCCGGCGGCAACTCCTGCGGCCCTAGCCACGTCGGCGACCTGCGCGTTGAAGTAGCCGCGCTGCGCGAACACCTGGGTGGCGGCGCGCATGATGGCGTCGCGCTTGTCGACGACCAGCGGACGGGACAACTCGCGCTTCTCGACCACGGCCGCACGAGCGCGGGGGGCAGGACGTTTGGAAGCAGCAGGAGCCAGGACCCGAGCCATGAATGAATGTTCATTCATTCTCCGGCCGCGACCCCGCGGGTGTCAACCACCGTGCGCCGCCGCCGGTGCGGGCGGCTAGCGCACCGCGGCATCGACGAGCGCCTTGAACTTCTGCCGCAGACCGTCGGGATTGGCCGGCATGCTCTGCGTCATGAGCACGACCACGGTTTCAGTTCTGGGATCGACCCAGAAGATGGTGCCAGCCGTGCCGTCCCAGCCGTACTCGCCGCCGTCCATGCGCACGTCCACGTTGCCGAGGCCCCAACCCATGCGGCCGCCGCGTGCCTTCAGCACCTCCGCCGACAGGCCGTTGGCGGTCATGCGCGCCACCGTCGCGGCGGGCAGAAGGCGCGTGCCACCGAGCGTGCCGTGGTCGAGCAGCATCTGACTGAAGCGCAGGAAATCGGGCACGCTCGACACCAGCCCCACCGCGCCTTCAAGCAGTCGCGGCCGCTCGGTGAAGGGCACGCTCTCGCTGTCCACCGCCACGAGCCCGCCGTCTGGTGCTGGCCCGTAGACGGCGGCGAGGCGGTGGCGCCGCTCGCCCTCGACCCAGAACACGGTGTCGGTCATGCCCAGCGGCCCGAAGATGCGCCGCTGTACGAAGACGTCGAACGCCAGGCCCGACCAGATCTCGACCAGCCGGCCGAGCACGGTCGTGCCCTCGCTGTAGCGGAAGCGCGTGTGTGGGTCTTCCATGAGTGGCGCGCGCGTGATCTTGACCACGAACTCGGGCAGCGAGTCGGCGCGCGAACGCACGGCCAGCGTGCGATACAGGTCGGAGGAGCGATGGCTGAGGCCGGAGGTGTGGAGCAGCAGATCCTCGACCGTCACGGGCCGGGCCGGTGGCCGCGGCGTGCCGCCGGGCGTATCGAGCACACCTACCGCCGCGAATTCAGGCAGGTACTTCTCGACCGGATCGTCGAGCTGGAACTTGCCCTCTTCGTGCAGCATCATCACGGCCACCGCGGTGACTGCCTTGGTCATCGAGTAGATGCGGAAGAGCGAGCGCTCGGTCATCGGCGCGCGGCTGGTCAGGTCCTGCACGCCCACGGCCTGCAGGTAGGCCACCTGGCCGTGACGGGCCACCGCCGCGACCGCGCCGGCGATCTCGCGCTCGGCCACGAACTGCTCGAGCAGGCCCGTTACCTGGTCGAGGCTGGCCGGGTCGAGGCCGGCCGACGCGGGCGCCACGCGCGGCAGCACTTGCTGCCCTGTGGCTGACAGCGACAGGGCCAGCACGAGAATGGCGGTCAGCGCGACTCGGGACATACGCCGCACATTCTAGCCTTGCGGCGCCCGTTGCCAGGCCCGAGTCGCGGCGTGGGCCCCGGACGTGTCGGGGCCGAAAGCGAGCCGACGCCCCCCGCGACCACCGTCACGATGACGGACGCGCGGAGCCGGCTCACGGGTCGTCGTCAGTAGGCGGCGAGCTTGCGAATCGCCGCCAGCACGTCCGACGTCTGCGGCAGAATCGCCTCTTCGAGGTCGGGGTAGTAGGCCACCGGGCAGTCCATCGCGCCCACCCGCTTCACCGGCGCGTCGAGGTCGTCGAAGAGCTCGTCGCCGATGCGCGCGGCGATTTCCGCGCCGAAGCCGCACGTGACTTGATCCTCGTGGGCCACGATCACGCGGTTGGTCTTCTTGACCAGGGTCGCGATTCCGTCCCAGTCGTAGGGCATGATCGTGCGCAGGTCGAACACGGCGGTGCTGATGCCGTCCTTCTCGGCCTGCTGCGCCGCCACCACCGAGCGCTGCACGAGCGCGCCCCACGTGACGACCACCACGTCGGTGCCGTCGCGCTTCAGCGCGCCCGTGCCGAACGGCACCATGTAGTTGTCGCCCGGGTAGGCGCCCTTGTTGTAGGTCTGCCGGTAGAGGTGCTTGTGCTCGAGGAACATCACCGGGTCGTCGCAGCGAATCGATGAGCGGAGCAAACCGGCCGCGTCGGACGCGTTTGACGGGAACACGATGCGGATGCCCGGGCAGTGGGCGAAGATGCTGACGCCCGACTGGCTGTGGTAGGGCGCGCCGCCGCGCAAATAGCCGCCAATCGGCACGCGGATGACCATCGGGTTCGACCAGTTGTTACCCGAGCGGTAACGCATCATCGACATCTCGTCTTTGATCTGCATCATGGCCGGCCAGATGTAGTCGAAGAACTGAATCTCGACCACCGGCTTGATGCCGCGCTGCGCCATGCCGACGGCGCGGCCGACGATGTTGGCTTCGGCCAGCGGCGAGTTGAACACGCGCTCGCCGCCGAAGGCGCGCTGCAGGCCGTGCGTGACCTTGAAGACCCCGCCCTTGCCCTGCACCTGCGCCAGCGTGGCGGCGCGACTGGCGTCGGCCACGTCTTCGCCGAAGACCACGATGCGCGGGTTGTGAGCCATCTCGGCCTTCAGCGTGCGGTTGATGGCGGCCACCATCGTGTCGGGCTTGCCTTCCGGCTGTTCGGGGCTCGAAAACGCCGCCGAGGTCGGGTCGACGTCGGGCGAGAACACCCACAGGTCGGCCGTGTCCGCGGTCGGTTTAGGCGAGGCGATGGCGTCGTCGGTCGCGCGCGCGATCTCGGCATCGATCCCGGCGGCCAGCTCCGACAGCTCGGCCTCGGTGACGTGACCCTGCTCGAGCAGCAGCGCGCGCATGCGCACCAGCGGGTCGCGCGTGGCTTCGACCGCGCGCTCCTCGGGCGTCTTGTAGAGACGTTCGTCGTCGGAGAGCGAGTGCGAGTAGGGCCGCGTGACCTGGGCGTGCACCAGTGCCGGCTTGCGCTCGCGGCGCACCCAGGCGACGGCTTCCTCCAGCGTGTTGTAGCTGTCGATGTAGTCGGTGCCGTCGCAGCGCAGCACCTTCAGGTTGGGGAAGCTCTCGACCAGCTTCGAGATGTCGCCGCCGGGCGTCTGCGCGTCGACCGGCACCGAGATGGCGTAGCCGTTGTCTTCCACGAGATAGAGCACGGGCACGGGCCGCGTGCAGGCGGTGTTCAACGATTCCCAGAACTCGCCTTCGCTCGTGGCGCCGTCGCCGATCGACACGTAGGTCACTTCGTCGGCGTGCTGGCGTTGGCTGCCGTCGGCGATCTCGCTGACGCGCGCGTAGAGCATGCCGGCTTCGCCGCAACCGACGGCCTGCAGACACTGCGTGCCGGTGGGGCTGCCCTGCGACGGGATGTTGAGGGCGCGGTGGCCCCAATGCGAGGGCATCTGGCGCCCGCCCGAGTTGGGATCGTCTTTCGCGCCCACGGCGCCTTGCAACATCTCGAGCGGCGTCATGCCAAGCGCGAGGCACAGGGCGCGGTCGCGGTAGTAGGGATAGAACCAGTCGTAGCCGGCCTTGAGATGGGCGGCTGCGGCGACACACACTGCTTCGTGTCCGGCGCCGCTGATCTGGAAGAAGATCAGACTCTGGT
>JBDTWC010000039.1:0-9664 GCA_040006875.1 Acidobacteriota bacterium
CAACCCGGCTGCACCGACGCCAACGGCGACCACCAGTGATGACTTCATACAGGCCATGGAAGCGCGCCAGCGCACCGTAACACGGTCCAGGTTCGTCTTGCGGCCGAGTTAGAGGCTACCTTACACGTTTCAGCGTGATAACCATCTGCTCTTGTCGTGTCAGGTTCTGTTGGTGCTCTCCGCGCCGGTCGAGCGGTCCGATTCCTTCTGCATGCGGATGACAAGGCAGTTGGTGTCGACGGCGATGGCGCGGCTGGTGAAGTCGTGCGGGTCGGACCTGCGCGTGCGCAGAGAACACCCACGCCTGAATCACGCGGTCAGGAACGGCGCACGTTCAGCAGGCGGCGCAGGCGCCGAGGGATGTCGGGCGGGGTAGGAAAGCTGGTGGCCAGGGACGGGATCGAACCGCCGACACTGCGATTTTCAGTCGCATGCTCTACCAACTGAGCTACCTGGCCACGGCCTGCGCCAAGCGAAAAGGCACAGACGACGAACTATAACACAGGGAATTCGCCGGAGAAAAGTGGCCGGCGAGGCTACGCCACGTGCCGCTCACCGGCTGGTGCCGGCGGGCGAACGCGCATCGATGGGTGCAGCCCGCCGAGCACGAACCACGCGCAGGCGGCGCCGAGCAGTGCGCCGCCGATCACGTCGGACGGGTAGTGCACGCCAACGTAAATGCGCGAATACGATACGAGGGCGGCCAGGGCCCAGAGCGGCCAGGTCGCCGCTGGCACGATGAGCGCTCCGGCCATGGCCCCGGCCACCGCCGTGGCGGCGTGACCGGAGGGGAACGAGGCGCTGGTGTGCGGTTGCACCTCGAGCACCCGAGCCGCGAGCGACGGCGTGAACGAGGGCCGCACCCGCCCCACGAGCGGCTTCACCACGCCGCTGGCGACGACGTAGGCCAGCGCCACCGCGAGACACATGCGGAATGCGGCAGCGCGGGCGCGCGGCCACCCGAGGGCGGCCGCGCCAACTACGAACCAGAGCCCCGGAAAGTAGCCCAGCCAGCTCGCGCCGCGCATGAGCGCGTCGAGCGCCGGGGTGTGCGCCGAGTTGAGAGCAGCAAAGAGCGCGGCGTCCATCGACGCCTGGCTACACCGCGGCGGGTTCGGTGTCGCGAATCAGGCCGAGTTCCTTGCGGACCCGATCCTCGATCGTCTGCCGGATGTCGATGTGTTCCTTGAGGAAGATCTTGACGTTCTCACGACCCTGGCCGAGCCGTTCGCCGCCGTAGGAGAACCACGCGCCGCTCTTGTCGATGATCTTGCGCTCGACCGCGAGATCGATCAGGTCGCCTTCGCGCGACACGCCTTCGCCGTACATCATGTCGACTTCGGCTTCGCGGAAGGGCGGCGCCATCTTGTTCTTCACGATCTTGACGCGCGTGCGACCTCCGACCACGGTGTCGCCGTCTTTGATGGCGCCGATGCGGCGGATGTCGATGCGCACCGAGGAGTAGAACTTCAGCGCGCGACCGCCGGTGGTCGTTTCGGGGCTGCCGAACATGACGCCGATCTTCTCGCGCAGCTGATTGATGAAGATGAGGCAGGTCTTGGAGCGGGCCACCGCGCCGGTGAGCTTGCGCAGCGCCTGCGACATCAAGCGCGCCTGCAGGCCAACCTGTGCGTCGCCCATCTCGCCTTCGATTTCGGCGCGGGGCACCAGGGCCGCCACCGAGTCGACGACGACCACGTCGACGGAGTTGGAGCGCACCAGCACTTCAACGATCTCGAGCGCCTGTTCGCCGTTGTCGGGCTGCGACACGAGCAGGTTCTCGATGTCGACGCCGAGCTTCTTGGCGTAGGCTGCGTCGAGTGCGTGTTCGGCGTCGACGAAGGCGGCCATGCCGCCGGCCTTCTGGGCCTCGGCGATGACTTGTAGCGTAAGCGTGGTCTTGCCCGAGGACTCTGGTCCGTAGACCTCGACGACGCGGCCGCGCGGGAAGCCACCGATACCCAAGGCGTAATCGATGCTGATCGACCCGGTCGAGATGGTTTCGGCCGGCTGAATGCCGCCCTTCTGCCCGAGGCGCATGATGGCGCCCTTACCGAATTGCTTTTCGATCTGGCCCACGGCCATCTCGATGGCCTTGAGCCGTTCCTTCACTTCATCCACAGCCATGTTGTCTCCGCCCCCAAGGTGGCGCTCCACACCGGAACTGCCAATCGACCGAAGTGAATGCTAATGGCAGGCCAAGCGAAAGTCAAGCGAATATCTGTGAATCACGAGCTGCGTATTCCTTTAGTTGCAATGACTTCCAGTTCATGGCCACTTTCGCCTCACGAACCGGAGCAGGCGCCGCGAGGCAATGTTCGCCCTCTGGCGGATTGACCGCGCTGGCAGCGGTTGCGTACGGTGAGCGGATGCCTAGTCCTGTTGGCCACGCGCTCGGCGGCGCCATCGTGGGCGTGGCGCTGGCCCCGTGGGGCACGTGGCGGAGCAGCGGACTGCTCGCCACGCTTGGCGCCGCGTGCCGATCCCGGCTGGTGGTGACGGCGGCGGTCGCGGCCTGTCTGCCGGATCTCGACTTCCTGTGGGGCCGACACAGCATGGAGACGCACAGCTTAGGGGCGGCCGTGCTCGCCGGCCTCGTGGTGTGGCTGCTGTGCGCAGGCCGCTCGCCGCGACTCGCGCTGGCCGTGACGCTGGCCTGGTCCACCCACGTCGCCTTCGACTGGCTCGGCTCCGACGACACGGCGCCCCTCGGCGTGATGGCGCTCTGGCCGCTGTCATCCACGTTCTACTTCGCCGATGCGTTCGTGTTCGAAGCCATCTCGCGCCGCTACTGGCTGGCCGGCTTCTGGCGTCACAACCTGTGGGCGGTCATCACTGAAGCGGCCATGCTCGTCCCCATCTTCGTCGCGCTCGTCATTCTGCGGCGGTCACGCGACCGCCGTCCGGTGCATGCTCACCTGCAGCCCACAACCCAGGAGTCGTCATGACCGGAAAAATTACGCTTGCCGCCACCGTCGCGTTGCTCACGCTGGTGGCCGGCGCCGTGCAGGTGGCCTCCGCACAGACCGCGCCGTCGCCAACCGTCGCTCATGAGCAGGTGTTCGCGGCCGAGCGCGCCTTTGCGAAAGCGATGCAGGACCGCGACCTCGCGGCATTCACCACGCTCCTGTCCAAGGACGCGGTGTTCTATGGCGAGAGCGTGACCCGCGGACCGGCCGCCGTGGCAGCGGCGTGGAAGCCGTTGTTCGCTGGCCCAACCGCTCCCTTCAGTTGGGAACCGACGTCGGTGGAGGTGATCGACGCGGGCACGCTGGCGCTCAGTTCCGGTCCGGTGCGTGGACCAGACGGGCGACAGACTTCGACCTACAACTCGATCTGGCGGTTGGAGGACGGCGCATGGCGCGTGGTCTTCGACAAGGGCTGCCAGTGTCCGCCGCCGCCCAAGCCTGGCGCCGACGCGGCCTCGTGCGCGGCGCAGAACTGACGCTGGTCTACGGGCGGGGCACCGCGGCGCGTCCGGCGGTCTTCTTGGCCGGCGCGGCGTAGTAGAGCCCCACCGTACTGCGGTCGGAGAGGTCCTGACCCTCGTACTTCCAGGTGCGTTTGTAGACGAAGCGGGCCACGATGGCCGCGCCCTCCGTCACCGGCACCGGCGAGGTCAGGGCCACGGCCGCAGGCTGACCGGGCAGCCACGAAGCCAGTTCGCGAGCCGCGCCATCGGGGGTCTTGAGCAGCAACGTCGCGCTGCGCACCATGGCCGGGTTGCCCGGCAGCACGTCGATCGCGGTGATGGCGCGCGCGCCCCGCGCTGGAATCGGCAGCACCACTTCGCTTGTCGCCTCAACCGTGGCCCCCGCCAGCACGAACGGCTTCGCCACCTGCAGCGTCACGTCGGGGGCGCCGGATCCCCACGCGTTCACGAGCGGCACGACAGCGGGCGCATGCTCGGGCTTGCCACGTGGCGCGCCGCCGGTGGCCCACACGAGCAACAGGTCGAGTTCGCGTGCGTTGAGCTTCAGAGGATGCCACGCCGGCGTCGTGTCGCTCAGCAACTCGATGCGCAGCGACTCCGCCCATGGCGCCGCGTCGTCGAAGGTCATGAGCGACATCGGCGCGACGCCGCCGTCGACGTGGCACCGCCCGCAGCGATCGCGTACGACCGGAAAGACGTCCTCGTTGAATTGATAGCGCGACGTGATCGCTTTGTGCGCTTCGCCGGTGCCGGCGCTGAAGGTGATCGCCGCGAGCACCACGGCTGCAGCCGCACCGATGCGGACGATCGCGCGCGCGCTCATCGCGGTGCTCCAAACAGCGACTCGATGGCGCTGACTGCATCGACCAGCGCCGTCGAGGCCTTCATGACTTCGTCGCGCTCGCCCCGGTCGCCAGCAGCATCCAGCCGGAAGGCCGAGAGGACCACGGCGCGCGTCGCCGCCTCCACTTCAGCGCGGCGCTTCTCGGGGAACTCGCGGGCGTGGAACTCGAGCGCCAGCGCCAGTTCCTTCGCCTGCAGGGCCGGCACCCACACTTCGCTGAGACCTCCACGGGCCACGAGGCTCTGCACGGCGTCGCGGCGTTCCACCAGCAGGCTGAGCACTTCACTGGCCGTGTCGGGCACTTCCAGATTGAGGCGCGCGGCGCCGTCGGCGCTTTCAGCGGTGGTCGCCACCGAGTGCTCGTTGAAGGTGAAATCGAAGCGCTGTTCCTGGCCATCGGGGGTGAAGGTCGCCTGCACGACGATCTCCGCGGGGAAGGGCAGGGTTTCGATCGCCGCTTCCAGGTATGGGCCGTCCTGCGATGGGGTCAGCGCCACCGCCGTCACTTCGCGGGTGGCGAAGGTTTGCGGATTGGTCTCGACGTGGGTGACGACGCGGGCCTTCACGGCCGCGATCTTCGCGGCATCGAGGGGCTTGGTGTAGTCATCGAACAGGTAGAGACGGAACACGTTGGGCGTGGGATACACGCCCTCGACGTGATGCCAGTAGTCGGAGGCCATGAAGAACTGACCGCCGTGCTGCGGGTTGTGGTTGCCGTGCGCCAGCGACTTCTGCACCCGCACCGAGGCGGTGCCGTCAGCGCAGGCCTGCGGCGCCATCAGATCGGGACCGGATCCCACGCACCGCCACGCCACCGACACCGTCACTTGGCCGAGCGGCCGGCCGCAGATCGGACACTTGCCGGCGTGCTGCTCGGAGACGATCGAGTGAATGGGGCAGGTATAGACCGAGTCGAGCCGCATCGGCTCGAGGCCCATCTTGCAGATTGGACACTCGCCGTCTTCGTGCGAGGTGACGTCCGAATGCATCGGACAGACATAGATGAGGGGCGGCAGGTCCTGTTCCTGCGCGTGCACGTGGTCGGGCCAGCCGAACGGGCCGGCGACGAGCACGCATCCCATCACCACGGCAACGACGGCACGCAGGCGCGGAGCGGTCACGAGGGCATCATACCGCCGAGGCCGGTGCGAGCGATGATCCTCGATGGCGTAGTGAAGCCCAGCCGCTGGAACGCCCAGTCGCCGCCGCCGGCGCGCGGCTTGTTCGCCGCCTGCGCTCGTCTGGCCAGCAGGCCGCGCGCGTGAGCGCTAGATGAGTTCGACCGCGAGCGCAACGCCGTTGCCGCCGCCCAGGCACAGCGTGGCGATGCCGCGCTTGCCGCCGCGATCCTTGAGCGCGTAGAGCAGCGTGGTCAGCACACGCGCGCCCGACGCGCCGATCGGATGGCCGAGGGCCACGGCGCCGCCGTTCACGTTGACCTTGGCGCCGTCGATGCCGAGTTCGCGAATCACCGCCACGGCCTGCACCGCGAACGCTTCGTTGAGCTCGAAGAGATCGACGTCCTGCAGGTTCCAGCCGGCCTTCTTGGCCACCTTGCGCGAAGCTTCCACCGGCGTCATCAGCAGCATCTTCGGCTCGAGTCCGCTGGTGGCCTGCGCCACGATCCGCGCCAGCGGCGTGAGGCCGAGGGCCTGGGCCCGCTCGGCCGACATCACAACCAAGGCTGCCGCGCCGTCGTTCACGGGCGGCGCGTTACCGGCGGTGACGCTGCCGTCCTTCTTGAAGGCGGGCTTGAGCGCGCGCAGGGTTTCGGGGGTCGTGTCGGCACGCACCGATTCATCCTGGTTGAAGCTGACCGGAGCGCCCTTGCGCTGCGGAATCACCACCGGCAGGATCTCGGCCGCGAACCTTCCGGCCGCCTGCGCGGCCGCGGCCTTCTTGTGGCTGTCGGCGGCAAACGCGTCCTGCTCGTCGCGCGTCACCTGATAGGCGTCGGCCACGGTTTCGCCGGCATTGCCCATGTGCCAGTTCTCGAACGGGCACCACAGGCCGTCGTGGATCATCGAGTCGATCATCTGCGCGTGGCCCATGCGCAGACCCTCGCGCAGCTTGGCCAGAAGGTAGGGCGCGTTGCTCATCGACTCCATGCCGCCAGCCACCGCGATCTCGATGTCGCCGGTGAGGATGCCCTGCTGCGCCAGCATCACGGCCTTGAGGCCCGAGCCGCACACCTTGTTGATGGTGAGCGCGGCGACGTGACTAGCGAGCCCGCCCTTGAGCGCCGCCTGGCGCGCGGGCGCCTGGCCGGTGCCGGCCGACACCACGTTGCCCATGATGCACTCGTCGACCGCGGCCGGGTCGATGCCGGCGCGCCGCACGGCTTCGCGCACGACCAGCGCGCCGAGTTCGGGTGCCGGCATGTCCTTCAAGGTGCCGAGAAACTTACCGGTGGGCAGGCGAACGGCGCTGACGATGACGGCTTCTTGCATGACTCTTAGACTCCAGGTCCGGCACTGGCGGGTCGGCGGCGGCGCCGTCCGCGGATCTCGGCGCCACCAGCCACATCGATGCGGGTGACGACCTCGGGTCCGAGCCACCGCTCCAGCTGGCGCAGCAACTCGTGGCGAATGCGATGCACCTCGCGCGCCCATTGGGGATCGAGGCAGGTCACGGTGAGCACGTCCCCTGCGAGCGCCACGGTCGTGGCCCGGGCGATCGTGGCCCCCCCGGTGTGACGCCACGCAAACGCCACCTTCTCGGGCGTGAGGGGGGCCTGCCGGACGGCGGCGGCGAGCACCGCGGGTAGCACCCGACTGGCGTGATCCATCTCCCGGATTCTAGCACCCGGTCAGCGCACCAGATACCACTCCTCCTGGCGCGGCCGGAAGAACTCCCAGCCCTGCGCGGTGAGGTACGCGTCGTCCTCCATCATCACGAACACCTTCTTGTTCCCCCACTCGGGCACGGAGGTGGCCGTGTTGAGTTCGATTGAGATGTAGGACCCGAGGCGCAGGCGCTTCTGCGCCTGCGCCTCGATGTCGGTGCGCTGCGCGGCGCGGAAGTCGATCGCTGCGCCGAGACCGTGGCCCTGGATCCCGATCGGGTGCGAGTAGATCATCGCCTCGATGCGCTTGCTCTTCATCTCGGCCATCGTGTCGGTGTAGACGTCGGCGGCCAGCGCGTCGGGGCGCGAGTGCCGGCGCATCAGCGCGTCCTGCAGCGCGTTGGTGTTGCGCATGGCTGCTTTGAGTCCATCCGGCACGTCGGACTCGTCGTCGTTGAGCACGTAGGCCATCTTCTGCCAGTCGGTGTCGAAGCCCATGTAGCTGATGCCGAAGTCGAGGTGCACCACGTCGCCGCGTTCGATGACGAGCGACTCGGGCGCCACGGCCAGGAACCCGCGCGAGGTGGCGCCGGCCGATCCGGCGCGCTGCACGCGCAGGTCGGGCTGGAACCAGGTGCGCACGCCGTGCGCCCACAGCGCGTCGTAGAGCCAGCGTCGCACCTCGCCCACGGTGGTGCGGCCCGGCTTGATCACCTCGCTCGACAGGGCGCGTCGGGTGATCGCCTCGGTGAGCTCCACCGCCGTGCGGTAGTAGGGCAGCTCGTCGGGCAGGCGCGTGTCGGCGTACTCCTCGATGAGATCCTGCGCGCTGACGATGCGCGACGCGTAGGCGGCGCCGATGGCGTTCACGATGAAGGCGTAGGTGTCGTGGGTCAGCGATCGCGTCATGCCGCGGCTGCCGCCGATGCCGAGGCCGATGGTCTTCGGCATGTAGTGCTCGACCAGTTGCTTCAATCGCGCGTCAGCAGGGGAGGGCTCGCCGGCCTCGAAGAACGCCGCGATGCTCTCTTCGGTGTAGCCGGTGATCGCGATCTTCTTGAGCCCGGCGCTGCCGGCGTCGACAAACACGAAGAAGTCGCGATTGCCCACGTAGGGCCGGGGCGGCGCCACATAGGCGGCGAGCGGGTCGTCGTGGAACTCCTCGGTGGCCACGATCCACATCGCGATGTCGTGCTTGCGCAACATCGGCAGGAGCGCGCCGTGCCGCTGTCTCAACCAACCCTCGCGGATGGCGATCTGCTGCGACCACGGCAGCAGCACCGGCGAGGTGGCGTCGGGCTTCTGCGCCCCGGCCGGGGCGGCGACGGCGACGAGCAGAGCAGTGGCGAAAAACGCGGCGCGAGCGGGGAGTAGCATGTCGCGATCGTAGCGCGACTCCCGGTGCTCCGCCGGGGCGCCTCGCAGTGGCCGCGCGAGGCATGCGGATCGACGGCCGAGGGATAATCGGCACGTGAATCTGTCGTCGTCGCCACTGTTCGTGCTCGCGTCGGCGTCCCCGCGCCGCGCCGAGTTGCTCGGGGCCGCCGGCTTCGTCTTCACGGTCGCGCCCGCTGACATCGACGAAACACCCCTTACGGGCGAGCCGGCGGACCGCTACGTGCTGCGCCTGGCCGAGAGCAAGGCGCGGGCTGTCGCCGCCGGGCGGCCTGACCAGGCGGTGCTGGCCGCCGACACGACCGTCGTCGTGGATGGCGATATCCTGGCCAAGCCGCTCGACGCCGCCGACGCTGCCGCCATGCTGCGCCGTCTGCAGGGACGCGCGCATGAGGTGCTCACCGGCGTGGCCTTGGTGGCGCCGGGTTTTGCCCGCGTCGTGCTCGACACGACCCGGGTGACGTTTGCGCCGATGAGCGAGGCCGACATCGCCGTCTATGTAGCCACCGGCGAGCCCATGGACAAGGCGGGCGCCTACGGCATCCAGGGCTGGGCGGCGCGTTTCGTGACCCGGGTCGACGGCTCGTACAGCAACGTCGTCGGGTTGCCGCTGGCGGTCGTGCACTCGCTGTTCGAGCACTATTTCCACGCCGCCGATTCCCGCTGAGCGGCCAGCAGCCCGGTTGACCGGCTGACGGCGTGGCGCTACTCTAGATGCAGTAATCCCGTCGGCGTTTGTCTCTGGAAGTCATTGACCATGAAGCACAAAGCCCTGAAAGTCGGTTTCACTGCGGTCGTCATTCTCGGGTCGTTCCTGGGGCTGCTCTACAGCACCATGGCCGAGAGCACCGAGTACTACAAGCACGTCGAAGAGGTGATGGGCGCCCCCGACGCTTGGTATGGCAAGAACCTTCAGCTCCACGGCTTCGTTGTGCCCGACTCGATCATGAGGAAGCGCAACTCGTTGGAGTACCGCTTCAAGGTGCAGAGCCAGGGCCAGATCGTCGACGCGTCCTACACCGGCGTCGTGCCCGATACTTTCAAGAGCGACGCCGAGGTCGTATTGAAGGGCGTGCTCAGCCACGACGGCTTCGCCGTGCACCCGAACGGCGTGATGGCCAAGTGCCCATCGAAGTACGAAGCCAAGGTGGGCGCTCCGAGCGCCGCTGCGGCCGCCGCGCGCAATCGCACGGAGTAGCGACACGGC